>JAENXP010000788.1 GCA_016649475.1 Burkholderiales bacterium
GATTCGCTCGCTTCGCTCTCGCTTAAGCTCTTCGAGACGAGTGAACATTTCACCCTGCTGGCGATCCCGTTCTTCATCCTGTCGGGCGCGTTCATGACTACGGGTGGCGTCGCCAAGCGCATGATCCGTTTCGCCAACGCCTGTATCGGTCACCTGCGCGGCGGCCTGGCGATGGCTTCGGTGATGGCATGCATGTTGTTCGCCGCCGTGTCAGGCTCCTCACCGGCCACGGTGGTTGCGGTCGGCTCGATCGTGATCGCGGGCATGGTGCGCAACGGCTACACCAAGGAGTTCGCCGCCGGCGTGATCTGTAACGCCGGCACGCTGGGCATCCTGATCCCGCCGTCGATCGTGATGGTCGTGTACGCGGCCGCTACGGAGACCTCGGTAGGAAAGCTCTTTATTGCCGGCGTCATCCCGGGACTCTTGCTTGGCCTGATGCTGATGATTGCGATCTATTTTCGCGCGCGCTACCTCGACATCCCGCGCCAGCCCCGGGCGACGCTGCGCGAGGTGGCGGTAGCAGGTCGGGACTCGATCTGGGGACTGCTGCTGCTCGTCATCATTCTCGGGGGCATCTACGGCGGGATTTTCACGCCGACCGAGGCCGCCGCGGTCGCTGCCGTGTACGCGTTCGTGATCGCGGTGTTCGTCTACCGCGACGTCAAGTTCACGGCGACGCCGCATGTGCTGGTGGACGCGGCCAAGGTCACGGTGATGCTGATGTTCATCGTGGCCAACGCGCTACTGTTCGCGCACGTGCTCACGACCGAACGCATTCCGCAGATGATCACCGAACAGATCATCGGGATGGGGATGGCACCCTGGCAGTTCCTGATCGTGGTCAACATCCTGCTGCTGATCGCGGGCAACTTCATGGAACCGACCGGGATCATCCTGATCCTCGCGCCGATCCTGTTCCCGATCGCCACGGAATTGGGCATCGATCCGGTTCATCTGGGCATCATCATGGTGGTCAACCTTGAGATCGGGATGGTGACGCCGCCGGTCGGATTGAACCTCTTCGTGACCTCGGGAATTACGGGCATGCCGCTGACGAAGGTCGTACGCGCTGCACTTCCCTGGTTGACGGTGCTGCTCGTCTTCCTCTTGATGGCCACCTACATTCCGTGGATATCACTGTTCCTGCCCAATCTGCTGTTCTGATTGGTTAAATCCGGCCGGGGTAACCCCCGGCCGGACCAGCGCTACTACTTCGCTGCCTGGCGTGCCGCGGCCAGCCAGCCGTCGTAGGTTTCCTGGTGACCCTTGATCCAGCCGGTGACGTGGCGCTGAATATCAGCCGGCTTGTTCTCGCCGTTGCGCATCGCCATATTCTCGGCGCTGACGTCATTGCTCGGCAGCTTCATGATCGCGAAGAGCTTCGCTGCCGCCGGGTTGGCGTCGGTCCAGGCACGGTTGGCGACGATCTGCTGGTTATTGGCCTGGAACCCGTAGTTGGACCCATCGGGCAGTTTGGTGTCGGCGTTCTTGCGAACCCCGGGCAGCGATGAAAACGGCACCTGCAGCCAGATCACATCCTTGCCGGGAACCATCACGCCACTGACCCAGTAGGGCGTCCAGGTGTAGTAGAAAATGGGTTTGCCCTGCTTGTGGCGCGTGATGGTGTCGGCGATGATCGCGGCGTAAGAACCCTGATTGTGCTTGATCATCTTGCGCAGGCCGAAGGCGTCGAGCTGATGCTCGATGACTTTTTCGCAACCCCAAC
>JAENXP010000817.1 GCA_016649475.1 Burkholderiales bacterium
GTCCCACCCACATTGCCCAGGCCGCCGGCGACGAATGCAGCGCGGGGGTGAAGAAACCGCCCGTGGTGCAGCCGCCGGCGAGCGTGGCGCCCAGGCCCATGAAGCAACCGCCGAGCGCGGCCCAGATATATTCGAGCCTGGGCGGCCGGCTGATGCGGAACTGGCGCGACAGCAGCGCGGCGCAGAAGGCGCCCGAGAGCAGCGTGATGTCCATCAGCGACATGCGGTGCAGTAGCGGCCCCTCCAGCGTTGCCGGCAGGCCCAGGGCCGGTCCCAGGCCGATCGCGTTGTTGAACCAGTCGCCCCACAACTTGAGGCCGCCGAATACGCCCCAGAACAGGCCGCTGATCATCAGGCCGGCAATCACCACCAGCAGCAGAATGACGCCCAGGTAGGGCGACCATCCCTCGACGAACACGGCTTCGTAGTCCGCTTTGAAACCTGCCAGCCAGGAGGGGGTGCGGCCGGCGCCGGAATCCGCCGCATAGCCGGTTGTCGTGTTCATATCGATTGATCCTTGTTGACCTCGGGAGCTGAATTGAATGGCGGCGTTATCGAGCGTCGGTCGCGGGGCTAGCTGCAACTCGCCGGCGAGTCGCCGTCCTTGGCGCCTTTGAGCATGAAGGCCTTGACGTCGTTGAGCAGCTGCTCGTCGGGGATGTCGGCGTACTTCTCGGCTGCCTTGTTGGTCGCTTTGATGCTGGCGCGATACTCCTTGCTCACGTATTTCTTCAGGGATTCGGTACCCTTCGCGTGTTTGTCCGCGTTCAAATAGGCGGTCCAGTCCGCAATGGTTCTGCTGTTGGGTGCGACCGGGGCGCCGGTTATCGCCTTGTGGCAGGCGGTGCACACCCGCTGGTAATACACACGGCCGCGTTTCCAGTCGCCGTCGGCGCCATGGGCTGCGCTCGCGAGAAGGCTGCAACCCAGCAGGCTCAGCGACAGGACACTGATAGTCGATAGCTTCGTGCTCATACTTTTGCTCCCATGCTTGATAGTCGGTGTTCGGCGGGGCTCTGCGGCGATAGTCATCGTCACCACGGGCGCAATTAGCTCGCCGCGGCCGCGTTTGTCCGGGATTCACCGCCGGAGGATTTCTGCGCCGGTTCGTCCTGATCCTCCCAGCCGGTGATCATCGCCTTGATGTGGGCGAGCGGCGTATGGCCGGTGGTCGAGAGGTAGAGGTGGCCGATGAGGAAGACCAGCATCATGAATGCGGCCGCGGTATGCACCAGAGCGATCGAACCGAGCTCCAGGCCGCCGATGGCGGCGATCTTCGATGCGCCGAGTTCGTTGTAATAGAGGTAGGCCAGACCGCTCACCCAGATCAGCGGGTTGATGAACAGTTTTACCAGCAGGTAGGCAAGCCGCTGCAGAGGATTGTGCTTGCTCAAGCGGGTGGCGCGGAACGGATGCGCGGCGCCGGTAAAAATTCCGACCGAGTAGTAATTGACCACGGCGATGACGTTCTTGCTGGTCGGGATGTACTGCCTCCACTCGCCCGTGGTGAAGTGCCAGAAAATCGCGAACAGCCACAGGCCGATCAGCGTCCATGCCGCGGTGGTGTGCAGATCGGCCGCCTTTTCCCAGCCGAACAGCGCGTAGCTGCCGTGGATCTCGAAACCGGTCAACAGCATGAA
>JAENXP010000210.1 GCA_016649475.1 Burkholderiales bacterium
CACCACCATGAGCCAGATCTGGTACGGATTGAGCGCGTTGTAGGGACCGTAGTTCTGGTCGGGGAGCACTGGCAGGATGACAAAGCTCAGCGCGGCGAACTGCAGGATGGAGAGCAGGTCCTGGCGCGTCAGGCTGCGCGACATGCCGCGCAGTTCGGGCTTGAAGTAGAGCAGCATGGTGGTGATTACGCCCAGCATCACCGCCAGCCTCGGATAGCCGAGCCAGATCAGCGCGCCCAGGCTGTAGCAGACGCATGCCGCCGCCACTGAGGTGGTTCCGGGGTCGGACGCTTCGCCGCTCGCGCGCATATAGGCTGCGATCATCATCAAGCCGACCAGGATAAGACCTGCGGCGAGAATCCAGGCCGAACCGGTCTTGCCGGCGATCAGGGCGGTGAGCGTGCCCAGAAGCGCCACCAGCGCAAAAGTGCGCAGGCCGGCCTTGCTCTCGGGATTGCGCTCGCGCTCAAGCCCGATCAGCAGACCCAGGGCCAGGCTGGTCAGAAAGGCCGGCAGCGGCCCCAGGCCGGTAGTTTCGAGAAAGCCGATGTTCATGCGGCACTCTCCCACTCCTCGACGATGAGCTGCACGCTCTGCACACCATTGTACTCGTTCACCGCCAGCCGGTATGCGGCGCGGATGGTTGCGCCTGCAGGGTCAAGCGAATTGAAGCGTATCGCATCGAACGACTTGCCGTCCTTCTGCAGGCGCAGTTTCAGATGCTTGCCTGCGACCACGCGCTGGCTGGCGACGGCAAAGCGGTCGCAGAACAGCGGCTGCGGGAAACCCTGACCCCAGACCTCGCGTTCCAGCAGGCGTATGGTGTCCAGGTTCATGTAGGCCGATTCCAGCGGGCCGTCGGTTTCGATGCTGCGCGCAAGATCGGAGGCGGCGAGCAGGCTGCGCACGCTGCTCTCGAACAGTACACTGAATTGCGCCAGGTTCTCGCTGCGTATGGTCAGGCCCGCGGCAGCGGCGTGCCCGCCGAAGCGCAGGATCAGTCCGGGCGCGCGCTTGGTCACGAGATCCAGCGCGTCGCGTAGATGCAGGCCCGGGATCGATCTTCCCGATCCTTTGAGCTCGCCCGCCGTGCCCGCGGCAAACGCGATCACCGGTCGGTGCAGCCGGTCCTTGATGCGCGCAGCGAGTATGCCCACCACGCCCTGGTGCCAGGACGGATCGTAAAGCGACCGGGTATAGGCCGCTTCTGCGTCCGGATCCGCGCCGGCAGCCAGGCCCAGTCCCTCGAGCATGGCCAGTGCCTGTTCCTGCATGTCGCCCTCGATTTCGCGCCGCTCGCGGTTGAGGCGGTCGAGTTCCTGCGCGATGTTGAGCGCGCGCGCTGTGTCATCCGTGATGAGGCACTCTATTCCCAGTGCCATGTCGGCCAGCCGTCCTGCGGCATTGAGCCGCGGCCCGGCGGCGAAGCCCATATCGAAGCAGGACACACGCTTTGCCTCGCGACCGGCCACGCGCAGCAGCGCGGCAATGCCGGCCTGCATTTTGCCGGCGCGAATGCGCTTCAACCCCTGTGCCACCAGGATGCGGTTGTTGCGGTCCAGGCGCACCACGTCGGCCACCGTGCCCAGGGCCACCAGGTCGAGCAGCGTCGCGAGATTGAATTCCGGCCGTTCCCGGAAATGACCGCGCCGGCGCAATTCCGCCCTGAGCGCGAGCATGACGTAGAACATCACGCCCACCCCGGCGATGGCCTTGCTCGGGAAATCGCAGCCCGGCTGGTTCGGATTGACGATGCACGTGGCCTGCGGCAGCACCTCGCCGGGCAGGTGGTGATCGGTGATCAGCGTGGCGATGCCGAACGCGTTTGCGCGCGCCACGCCCTCGTTGCTGGCGATGCCGTTGTCCACAGTGATCAGGAGGTCGGGGCGGCGCGGCTGACGCGCGGCAAGCTCGACGATTTCCGGGGTGAGTCCGTAGCCGTATTCGAAGCGGTTGGGCACCAGATAAGCCACATCTGCGCCGAATGCGCGCAGCGCGCGCACCCCGACGGCGCAGGCGGTGGCCCCGTCGCAATCGTAGTCGGCGACGATCAGCAGGCGCTGCTGCATTTCGATGGCGTCTGCGAGCAGTGCCGCGGCGCGGGTCGCATGCAGCAGCCGCTCGGGCGCGATCAGGCCGGAGAATTCGCTCTGCACTTCGATCTTGTCTTGTACGCCGCGCGCGGCGTACAACTGCGCCAGCACCGGGTGCAGGCCCTGCTGCACCAGCATTTCGCGCGCGCGCTGCGGGATGGGGCGAGTGACGATACTGCTCATGTCTATGCGTAATCCTGCAGCGGCTTCACCCGGCGCCAGAAGCGGCGCAGGTCGCCGCGGGTGGTCTCGACCGAAAGCGCGAGCGCGGGTCCGAGCCCGTGCAGGCTCAGCATACCGATGCGCTCCTGCCTGAGCTCCCCTAACAATGGCGCAAACCAGTCGCGCTCCAGCCGAGCGAGTCCTGTACGCCAGGCATGCGCATCGCCATACTGGGCGGCCTCGCGCAAATCTTCGAGCAGGATCAAATTGACGCCCGTGGCAGCGCCGTTGTGCAGCAGCTCGGCGGCGTCCACAGGCAGTTTGCGTGCCGCGATGCGCGCCGCCTGCGCCAGTCCTGCGGCGAGCGGATTCCCGGACCAGACCGAATTGAACGGCACCGGCGCGGCCTCCGGCAGCGTGCCGCCGCCCCAGAGCCAGATGCTGTTGATCGGCAGCTCGCCAGCGGCCTCGCGTGCTGCATTCACCGCATGGCCGTGCAGCAGCATCTGCACTTCGTTGAGGCGCGCGCGCCAGGAAGTGGCGTCGCCGCCGCGCGGCAGCAAGTCGTCCACGCTCCTGCCGGCTGCATAGGCCAGGGCCGTCGTTTCCAGGGACGGCGCTTGCGCCAGCCGCAGATACCAGCGGTCCGGCCGCAGCGGAAGGAACATCAGGCCGTCGCCGGAGAAATGCGCGTTGAGGCTGTCGGCGAGGGTCTCGGCTTCCAGTTGTGATAGCGCAAACCTTGCGCTGTCGGCGAGTACCAGCCGGTTGCCTTCCAGCTTAAGGTGCACCGGGTCGGCGCGCAGCCAAAAGTAACTGCCCGGTTCGCCGCCGTCTGCGAGCAGGCTATAGGGCGCAACCGGACAGTCACCCTGCCTGTCGGCGCCGAAACGCCGGCACAGCCAGGCTTCGCATGTTTCGGCCTCTGCAGGATCGGCTTCGACGCGCAGGCGGCCCTTGGCCAGGAGCTGTTCCAGCGCCGGAGTTCCGAGTTCACGATAGATGCCGGGAAAGTCGCGTTCGGGCCAGAACAGATCGGGAAGCAGCAGATGGCAATGCATGTCGGAGTTTATCATCGCCGCAAGCGGATAAGCCGGACGCGAGTATGTCAAAATAGCCCCACACGATATTTACCATGACCAAACTCCCCTACGAACTGTTCATCGGCCTGCGCTACACCCGCGCAAAGCGGCGCAACCATTTCATCTCGTTCATCTCGCTCACCTCGATGCTGGGGATTGCGCTCGGGGTGGCGGCGCTGATTACGGTGCTGTCGGTGATGAACGGCTTCCAGAACGAGCTGCGCACGCGCATCCTCGGCGTTGCCTCGCATGTGCAGATCAGCGGGCCGGGCGACATGCTCTCCGATTGGCAGGCGGTAGCCCGAATTGCCGCGACCGATCCGCGCGTGCTCGCGGCGGCGCCCTATGTCAATGCGCAGGGCATGCTCACCTACGATGGCGCGGTGCGCGGCGTAGGCATTCGCGGCATCCTGCCGGCGCGCGAGGACAAGGTGGCGGAATTCGGCGACCACATGAAATCCGGCACGCTGGACGCGCTCAAACCGGGGGAGTTCGGCATCGTGCTGGGCAGCGAACTCGCGCGTGCGCTCGCGGTCATGGCCGGGGACAAAGTGACCCTGATCGCGCCGCAGGGGCAGGTAACGCCGGCCGGGATCGTGCCGCGCCTGAAGCAATTTCGCGTGGTCGGGATTTTCGAAATGGGCATGTTCGAATACGACTCGGGACTCGCACTGGTCCATCTCGAGGACGCGCAGAGGCTGTACCGCATGCAGGACCAGGTCAGCGGAGTGCGCCTGAAACTGCGCGACCTGTTCCAGTCGCGTCAGGTGGCGATGGCTTTGCTGCCCGGGCTGGGCCCCACCGCGTACATCAGCGACTGGACGCGCAGTCACGCGAATTTTTTCCGCGCGGTGCAAATGGAAAAGACCGTGATGTTCGTCATCCTGCTGTTGATCGTCGCGGTGGCCGCGTTCAACATCGTTTCCACCCTGGTGATGGCGGTCACCGACAAGCAGCCCGACATCGCCATCCTGCGCACCCTGGGCGCTGCGCCCTCGGGCATCATGGCCGTGTTCGTCGTGCAGGGCGCACTGATCGGTGTCATCGGCACCCTGATCGGCGTGGGCGGCGGCGTGCTGCTCGCACTCAATATCGACGTGGTGGTGCCGTTCCTGGAAAGGCTGTTCAGCATCCAGTTCCTGGCCAAGGAGGTGTATTACATCAGCGAGCTGCCGTCCGAACTGCTGTGGGGCGACGTGGTCACGATCGCCGTGGTGTCTTTCGTGTTGAGTCTGCTCGCCACGCTGTATCCGAGCTGGCGCGCATCGCGGGTCAATCCGGCCGAGGCCCTGCGCTATGAGTGACATCGTTCTGGGCTGCGCCGGGCTCGCCAAGATTTATCATCAGGGCACGGTCGAAGTGCCGGTCCTGCTCAGCGTGGACCTGCAGGTGCGTGCCGCGGAGCTGGTGGCCATCGTCGGCGCTTCGGGCTCGGGCAAGAGCACGCTGCTGCACCTGCTGGGCGGCCTGGACAGCGCGACTTCGGGGGAGGTGAGCATACTCGGCCGGCCGATGCACAGCCTGTCCGAGGCGGCGCGCGGCCGCCTGCGCAACGAATCACTGGGCTTCGTCTACCAGTTCCATCACCTGCTGATGGAATTCACCGCGCTGGAAAACGTCGCCATGCCGCTGCTGATCAGGCGCACGCCGGCGCCCGAGGCGCGCGAGCGCGCCGCGGCCATACTCGAGGAAGTCGGGCTGGGCCATCGTCTGGCGCACACGCCGGCTGAACTCTCCGGGGGCGAGCGCCAGCGCGCGGCGCTGGCGCGGGCACTGGTGACCCGGCCCGCGTGCGTGCTCGCCGACGAGCCGACGGGCAATCTGGACCGGCATACGGCGGCGCAGGTGTTCGAGATGATGCTCGAGTTGAATCGCAGCCGCGGCACCAGCTTTATCATCGTCACCCATGACCCGGGCATCGCCGCGCGCGCCCAGCGCATATTGCGGCTGCAGGACGGGGTGCTGAATCCGGATTGAACCCCGGCGGCCGCGGCACATTCTTCAGCTGCGATGCTGAGCACGCAGCAGTGCCCGCCTGCGCCAGGCACGGATCACGTATGCGCGCCAGCCTATCTGCACGCATGCATAGCCGAGCGCGGCGAGGATCAGCGCCAGTGCCAGCAGGCCGACCGCCAGCGGCGTGCCCATGGACAGTATCCAGCGCAGGAAAGCTTCCAGCGACGCTCCGATATGCGACCAGTCC
>JAENXP010000156.1 GCA_016649475.1 Burkholderiales bacterium
CCGACGAATGCATCGACTGCACCCTGTGCGTGGCCGAATGCCCGGTGGAGGCGATTTTCGCGGAAGATGACGTGCCGGACAACCTGAAGGAATATACGGCGATCAACGCCGAGTTGTGCAAGGTGTGGAAGCCCATCATCGAGCGCAAGGACGCGCCGGCAGATGCCGATGACTGGGCCAAAGTGAAGGACAAGAAAAAGCTGCTGGAGAAGTAGCGGGCGTAGTTAATCTCCGTGTCCCAGGCGTGTGCCGTGGTTGCATACATCAGGGCAATGAGCACATGCAGGCGTGCAAATCGGGCTGCGGCGCTTGCTCTTGCGCGGACGGCGGCCCGTCCGCGCGGATCGTCAATTGCGCACGGATGAAAAACACATCCGTGCGCAATTGACGACCTTGTATAAAGTCCCCTCGCCATGATTGGTGTTTGCAATAACCGTGTTTCACGTACGGATGCGCTTTTCATCCGTACGTGAAACACGGTTGGCGCGCGCAGCGCGCAAGCCGGGCTGCAGCAGGGAACACCGTTTCGAGGCGCCGAATATAGCGGCTAGTCGTACAGCCCGGGTCGTGCCTTGCCGCGGAACACGTAGTAGGAAAACGCGGTGTAGGCGATGATGAAAGGCAGCACGATCAGCGCGCCCACGAGCACCACCTTGAGCGAAGAGGGGTGCGCGGCGGCATCCCAGAAAGTCATGCGGTCGATCACCACGAAGGGAAACAGGCTGTAGGCGAGGCCGATAAAGGCGAGCATAAATATCGCCACTGCGCCGGCGAACGGTGCCCAGTGCGCCGCGCCTGGCACGCCCCGCAACAGGCGCCCGGTCGAGCGCCACACCCAGACCCACGCGAGCAAGGTCACCAAAGGAAGCAGCATCAGCCCCAGGGTCCGCGGAAAATCGAACCATTTGAGTTGTACGGTATGGCTCACCAGCGGCGTGGCAAGGCTCACCGCGGCCACGCCTAGCGCCACCCACAGCAGTCCCCAGCGCGCCCAGGCGAGGGCTTTTCTCTGCAGCGTTCCCTCGGTCTTGTAGATCAGCCAGGTCGCGCCGAGCAACACATAACCGCCGCAAAGTCCCGCGCCCACCGCCACAGCGAACAGAAGATAGCCGAAGCCTGATTGGAAGCCGGTGATGTAGCGCCCGAGCATCAGCCCCTGCGAAAAAGAAGCGATGAACGAGCCGATGTAGAACAGCCAGTTCCACAGTTCGCGGTGCCAGCCCTCGGCCTTGACGCGAAACTCGAACGCCACGCCGCGCAGCATCAGCCCGACCAGCATTGCCGCCACCGGCAGGTAGAGCGCCCCCAGCACCACGCCATGCGCTGCCGGAAACGCTACCAGAAGGATGCCCACTCCCAGCACCAGCCAGGTTTCATTGGCGTCCCAGAACGGGCCGATCGAGGCCACCATCAGGTCCTGCTCGCGTGCATCCGCCGCGGGTATCAGCATGCCTACGCCGAGGTCGTAGCCGTCGAGCACGACATAGGCAAGCACCGCCACGCCCATCAGCGCGGCGAAAATGAGCGGCAGGTCGAGGTTCATGGCGCGTCCGCCTTCACCGGGTTTGTGCCCTT
The DNA here is from genome assembly GCA_016649475.1 of Burkholderiales bacterium. Taxonomy (GTDB): domain Bacteria; phylum Pseudomonadota; class Gammaproteobacteria; order Burkholderiales; family SG8-39; genus 2-12-FULL-64-23. Next base: position 1,576 of record JAENXP010000156.1, read on the forward strand.
GCCCGCAAGGTGGGTGATCACCACCATATAGGCGCCGAGCATCAGTGCGTAGACCAGGACATAGCCGGTAAGGCTCGCGCCGAGTTTGGCTTCGCCGACGGTGCCCACGGCCTGCGAAGTTCTCAATATTCCGGTAACCAGCCAGGGCTGGCGCCCGATTTCGGTGACCAGCCAGCCGGCAAGCGTTGCTATCCAGCCGGAGAAGGTGCAGGCGGCGAAGGTCCATAGCAGCCATTGCGGCGGAGCCCGGTCCCGGCGCAGCAGCCAGGCGCCGCCCCAGGACACGGTGAGCATCAGCACGCCCATGGCCAGCATGATGCGAAACGCGAAAAACACGGGCGCTACCGGCGGAGTGTCCGGAGCAAAAGCGGCTATGCCTTTCACCTCGCCATTCGGATCGTGCGTGAGTATCAGGCTCGCGACTTTGGGCACTTCGATGGCGAAATCGTTGTGACGCGTAAGCTCGTTCGGCACTGCGAACAGCACCAGCGGCGCGCCGCGCTCGGTGTTCCACAGCGCCTCTATCGCGGCAATTTTGGCGGGCTGGTGCGCAAGCGTATTCAGGCCGTGCAGGTCGCCGGCGAAAATCTGCAGCGGCGCGATCACCGCGGCGACCATCACGCTCGTGCGCAGCGTGCGCAGCGCCGAAGTATCCGTGCTCGCGCGCAGCAGGCGCCAGGCCGACAGCCCGGCCACTACGAACGAGGCGGTGAGCCCGGATGCGAGCAGCATGTGCGTCATGCGGTAGGGAAAGGACGGATTGAATATCACCTGCAGCCAGTCGCCCGCGATCAGCGCGTCGCCGTCCATCACCTGCCCGGCGGGCGTCTGCATCCACGAATTGAGAGCTAATATCCAGAAGGCCGAGAACAGGGTGCCGGTCGCGACCAGCAGCGTCGCGCCTATATGCACCCAGGCGGGCACGCGGTTCATGCCGAACAGCATCACGCCGAGAAAGGTGGCTTCGAGGAAGAATGCGGTGAGTACCTCGAAGGCGAGCAAGGGGCCGGCGATATTGCCGACGTGGTTCATGAAACCGGGCCAGTTGGTGCCGAACTGGAACGACATGGTGATGCCGGTGACCACGCCCATCGCGAAGGAAAGCGCGAACACCTTGGTCCACAGTTTGTAGGTCGCGAGCCAGGCGACGTCGCCGCTCCACGCAAGGCGGATGCGAAAGTACACCAGGAACCACGCCAGCGCGATGGTGAGGCTGGGAAAGAGGATGTGAAAGCCGATGTTCAGCCCGAATTGGGCGCGCGCCAGCAGGAGGAGTTCGGGATTGTTCATGTCGTCGCAATCGAGGCGGGCGAGCGCCTCACGTTCAGGCGCTCGTGGATTATCATACGCCACCATGTCCGGCGATACCAATGCAACCGTCTCCAAAGCGCAACTGTACGCGCGCCTCGCCCAGGGACTGGCCGCCGGTGTCACTGTAATCACGCCCAATCTGCGCCTGGCGCAGGCGCTGGCGCGCGAATTCGATGCGGCGCAGGCCGCTCAGGGGTGCGTCACCTGGGAGTCGGCAGACATCCTGCCGTACGCCGCGTTCGTGCAGCGCTGCTTCGACGACCTGCTCTACTCCGAGGCCGCGACCGCTCTACCCGTGCTGCTTACGCCGGCGCAGGAGTTGTCGCTGTGGGAAGACATCATCCGCCGCTCTGATGCGGGCGACGCGCTGCTTGCGCTGCCCGAGACCGCGGCACTTGCGGCGGATGCGTGGAAGACTGCGCACGCCTGGAGCTTGTTCGACAGCCTGCGATCGGGTCAACTGAACGAGGACGCGGCCGCGTTTCGCGACTGGTGCGCGACGTATTCGCTGCGCTGCCAGCGCGACGGACATACCGACGCGGCGTCGCTCTCCGATCTGGTCGCGGCGCGCGTGCACGGCAACGAGATTCGCAGGCCGAAATTGCTGGCGATCTATGGTTTCGACATCCGCTCGCCGCAGCAGCAGGCTTTGTTCGATGCCCTGGAGGGGGCGGGAACGCAGGTTCTGGTGTGCGCGCCGCAGGGGCGCGAGGCGAGCGTGCTGCGCCTTGCCTGCGTCGATGCGCGCGATGAAATCGAGCGTGCCGCGGCCTGGGCGCGCGCACGTCTGGAAGCCGACCCCGGTGCAAGCATCGGCATAGTCGTTCCCGACCTGAGCCGGCAGCGCAAGGCGATACTGCGCGTTTTCCGCTCTTTGTTGGCGCCGGCTTCGATGCTGCCGGGGTCGGGCGACGAACCGCTGCCGTTCAATGTGTCGCTGGGCGCTGCGCTCAGCGGCTATCCGCTGGTGCAGGCAGCCTGTCTCATACTCGAACTTGCGGGGCGCGAAATCGAGTTCGGACGCGCCAGCCTGTTGTTGCGCTCGCCCTTTATTGCCGCGGGTGAAAGCGAAGCTGCCGGGCGCGCCCTGCTCGATCTCGAGTTGCGCCGCCGCGCCGAACCCGCGATCACGCTCGATCGTTTGCTCGGCACCCTGGATGCCGCCAACTGCGGCGAGCTCGCGCCGGAGCTGGCCCAGCGCCTGCGCAAACTCGCTGCGTTTCGCAAGTCCGATCTTTTCGCTGCGCGCGCGCCTTCGGCCTGGGCGAAAGCCTACACCGATGCGTTGAAACTCATGGGCTTTCCCGACAAGGGCCGCAGCCTCGATTCGGCCAAATACCAGACCCTGAAGAAATGGCACGAAGTCGTCGCCGGCTTCGCCCTGCTCGACCGGGTGAGCGCGAAGCTGGGCTACGCCGAGGCGGTGGCGCGGCTGCGGCGGCTGGCGGCGCAGACGCTGTTTCAGCCCGAGGCGCCGCATGCGCCGGTGCAGATCCTGGGTGTGCTGGAATCGGCCGGCATGGAATTCGACCACCTGTGGGTGATGGGCCTCACCGACGAAGCCTGGCCCATCCATCCGCGGCCGAATCCCTTCCTGCCGCTGGAGGCGCAAAGGAAGGCGAGGGTGCCCGAAGCATCCATCGAAGCCACGCTCGCGCTCGACGCCGCCATCACGCGCGGCTGGCTCGGCGCAGCGGGAGAGGTAGTGTTGTCGCACGCCGGGGCCGAGGGCGAGAGGACACTCCTGCCCAGCCCGCTGTTGCGCGCTGTGGCGCCAGGCACGCTGGCGCTGCCCGCGTACCCGCGCCATCGCGACCTCATATATGCCGCCGCGGACATCGAGTCGATGGCCGACGCCGTTGCGCCGCCGCTCGGAGACAGCGCCGCCTTGTCCGGCGGCGCCTCCGTGATCACCGATCAGTCCGCCTGTCCGTTCCGCGCGTACGCGCGGCATCGCCTCCATGCCGAATCGCCCGAAGCGCCGCACGCCGGGCTGGACGCGATGGAGCGCGGCATACTGGTGCATCGCGTGCTCGCCAGCGCCTGGGAACGGATCAAGACCAAGACCGGGCTCGATGCGATCGGCGCGAGCGAACTGGATGCGCTGCTCGTCGCGGCGGCGGACGAGGCGGTGAAGCGCTTGCAGCGCGACCGGCCGGCGACGCTGGCCGGGCGTTTCGCTGAAATAGAGAAGGGCCGCCTGCTGCGCCTTGCGCGCGCGTGGCTGGAAATGGAACGCGATGCGCGCGGCGACGATTTTCACGTCGCCGCGGTCGAGGACAAGCGCAAACTGGTGATCGGCCCGCTCACGCTGCGCGGCAAGCTCGATCGCGTGGACGAACTCGAAGACGGCCGGCGCATTATCATCGACTACAAATCGAGCGCCGATGGGGCGAGCGCGTGGCTGGGCGAGCGGCCCGATGCGCCGCAGCTGCCCTTGTATCTGGTTGCGGGCGAACCGGCCGCCGTGGCTATCGCGTTCGCGCAGGTGAAGGCGGGCGAGATGAAGTTCACCGCGCTGGCCGCGGACGAGACGCTGCTGCCGGTGAGGAAATGCCTGCCCGAGCCCGGCTGGGACGCACAGATCGGTGCATGGCGCGCGGTGCTGGTGCGGCTCGCCACGCAGTTCGCCGCAGGCGAGGCCGCGGTACATCCGAAAAATCCGCGCAAAACCTGCCGCAACTGCGATGTGCACTCGCTTTGCCGCATACATGAACGGCTGGGTGCGACGGCGTCCGATCAGGAGGGCGATGATGAAGGCTGAACTTTCATCTTTGCGCGGACCAGAGAATGAATATATTTGGATTCAAAGCCAGGTCTTGCGCGGACGGCGGCCCGTCCGCGCGGATCACCGATTGCACACGGACGAAAAGCGTGTCCGCGCGCAATCGGCGATCTTGATAAAAAACCCCAGCAAATCCGTGGGGTTATCCATAACCGTGTTTTTGGTGCGGATGCGCTTTTCATCCGTACCAAAAACACGGTCGGCGCGCGCAGCGCGCAATGGCCGATGGGCAAATCTTTATGAACACGACCCCGAACGGCTTTTGGCCACGAATTCGGTTAATCATGCCTGAGGCCCTTCCCATTCCCGACCTGGGCGCGCGCGAGGACGCACTGGCGCCGACGCGCTCTTTCATCGTGCAGGCACCTGCGGGTTCGGGCAAGACCGAGCTGCTGATCCAGCGCTATCTCGGTTTGCTGGCGACGGTCAACGAACCCGAGGAAATCGTCGCCATTACCTTCACCCGCAAGGCCGCGGCCGAAATGCGCGCGCGTGTGCTCGATGCATTTGCGCAGGTGAAGGCTGCGACCGAGCCCGGGTCCACGCACGCGCGCCGCAC
>JAENXP010000491.1 GCA_016649475.1 Burkholderiales bacterium
CCGCACTCCACGCTGGAAGAACTGTACCTGCTGGGCAAATTGATGCGCGGCATCGGCAGCGAGAACGTGGATTTCCGCCTGCGCCAGTCGGATTTTTCCGCGGATCATAAGCAGGCTGGCGCACCCTGGCTGGGAATGAAGATTGCGGACATCGGCAGCCTGGACCGGGTGTTGGTCATCGGCTCCTTCCTGCGCAAGGACCACCCGCTCGTTGCCAACCGCCTGCGCCAGGCGGCGAAGCGCGGACAGCAAGTCAATTTGATTCATGCCACTGATGACGATCTGCTGCTGAACCTCGCCAACAAGGCCATCGTACCCCCGCAGGAACTGCCCGGAATGCTGGCGCAGGTGGTAAAGGCGGTGGCCGAGGCGAAACAGCAGCCGGTGCCCGCCGCGCTCGCCGCAGTCGAAGTCGGCGCGGACGCCAAAAACATCGCCGCGAGCCTCGCTTCGGGCGCCAAGGCCGGCATCTTCCTCGGCAATTTCGCCGCCCAGCACGCGCAGGCGACGCAGTTGCGCCTGCTGGCACAGGAACTGGCCGGCTTGCTGGGTGCAAGCTTCGGTTTCTTTGGTGAGGCCGCCAACAGCGTGGGCGGCTATCTGGCCCAGGCCGTTCCCGGAGCAGGTGGCCTCAATGCAGCGGCCATGCTGGCCACGCCGCGCTACGCCTATTTGTTGTTGAACGCCGAACCAGAACTCGACTGCCATGATCCGCGCGCCGCAGTCAAAGCAATGCACGCGACCGATTTCGTGATTTCCATGTCGGCGTACAAGGGCCACGCCCTCGAATACGCCAATGTGATGCTGCCGATCGCGCCCTTTACCGAAACCTCCGGCACATTCGTCAACGCCGAAGGCCGCATGCAAAGCTTCAACGGCGTGGTAAAGCCCTTGGGCGAGGCGCGTCCGGCGTGGAAAGTGCTGCGCGTGCTGGGCAACCTGCTCGGGCTGGCCGGTTTCGACTTCGACAGCAGCGAACAAGTGCGCGACGAGATACTCAAGCCGGATCAGGTCGCGGCCAGGCTCGACAACCGTCTGAGCGGGATCGAGTTGCAGACCCCGGCGGCGTCCGACGGACTGCAGCGCATTGCCGATGTTCCCATCTATTTTGGCGACGCGATCGTGCGTCGCGCGGCATCGTTGCAGCGAACACGCGATGCCGCGGCGCCGCGCGCCTGGATGAACGCGGCGCTGCTCGCGAAACTCGGCCTGGCAGATGGCCAGGCGGTGAGAGTCAAGCAGGGCGCAAGCGAAGTCGGGCTGAAGGCTGCGCTCGACGACCGTCTGCCGCGCGACTGCGTGCGTATCGCCGCGGGGCACGCCGCGACCCGGGATTTGGGTCCGATGTCCGGCGAAGTCAGAGTAGAGCCGCAGAAATGATGGATTTGTACGCCAACCTGATCGCCACCGGCCTGGGCTACGCCCAGAGCTGGTTCGGTGAGACGCTGGGTACAGGGCTATTCACCCTGGTCAAGACGTCGGTGCTGATCATGCTCATCGTCGCGCCGCTTTTGGGCGCCGTGGCCTATCTGACGCTGCTCGAACGCAAGGTCATCGGTTACATGCAGGTGCGCATAGGGCCCAACCGCGTCGGCCCGCTGGGCCTGCTGCAGCCTATCGCCGACGGCATCAAGCTGGTGTTCAAGGAAATCATCATCCCGTCGGGGGCGGACAAGTTCCTGTTCGTGCTGGCTCCGGTGATCACGCTCGCCGTGGCGATGGCCGCCTGGGCGGTGGTGCCGTTCAGCCCGCAGGTGGTGCTGGCCGATGTCAATGCCGGGCTGCTCTACATCATGGCGATTACGTCGATGGGCGTCTACGGCATCATCGTCGCCGGCTGGGCGTCGAACTCGAAATACGCGTTTCTCGGCGCAATGCGCGCCGCGGCGCAGATCGTCTCCTACGAGATCGCCATGGGCTTCGCCCTGGTGTGCGTGCTGCTGGTGTCGCAAAGCCTGAACCTCACCGACATCGTCAGCGGACAGGAGAAAGGCTATTTCGCCAACATCGGGCTCAACTTCCTCTCCTGGAACTGGCTGCCGCTCGCTCCCATGCTGCTGGTGTATTTCATTTCCGGCGTGGCCGAGACCCAGCGCGCACCGTTCGACATGGCCGAGGGCGAATCCGAGATCGTCGGCTTCCACGTCGAATATTCCGGCATGCTGTTCGGCGTGTTCTCCATGGGCGAGTACGCCAACATGATTCTGGTGGCCTTCCTCACCACGATCATGTTTTTCGGCGGCTGGGCGCCCCCCCTGGACTCGGTCGTGTTCAACGCCATCCCCGGCTTTGTCTGGCTGCTGGGCAAGGTGCTTTGCGTCCTTATCCTGTTCCTCTGGTTCCGCGCCACATTCCCGCGTTATCGCTACGATCAGATCATGCGCCTGGGCTGGAAAGTGTTTCTTCCGCTGACCATCGTCTGGCTGGTGCTGATAGCCGCGTGGATGCAGACCCCGTTCTCAATCTGGAGATGACCGTCCATGGCTGAGAGAATCCGCGAATTCTTCAAGACTTTCCTGCTGCTGGAGTTGCTCAAAGGCATGGCGGTCACCGGGCGGCACCTGTTCTCGCGCAAGATCACCGTGCAGTACCCGGAAGAACATACGCCGCAGTCGCACCGTTTCCGCGGCCTGCACGCGTTGCGCCGCTATCCCAACGGCGAGGAGCGCTGCATTGCCTGCAAGCTGTGCGAGGCGGTGTGCCCGGCGCTGGCGATCACCATCGAGTCGGAAGAGCGCGCCGACGGCACGCGCCGCACCACGCGTTACGACATCGACCTCAACAAATGCATTTTCTGCGGTTTCTGCGAAGAGTCCTGCCCGGTGGACTCCATCGTCGAGACGCGCATCCTCGAATACCACGGCGAGAAGCGCAGCGACCTGCATTACACCAAGGAGATGCTGCTCGCGGTGGGCGACCGCTACGAAGCCGAGATCGCCCGCGACCGCGCCAGCGACGCGGCGTTCCGGTGATGAAACCATGAACATCGAAGGCATACTTTTCTATTTTTTCGCTGCGGTCCTTCTGATCGCGGCGCTGCGCGTCATTACCGCGCGCAATCCGGTGCACGCGGCGC
>JAENXP010000552.1 GCA_016649475.1 Burkholderiales bacterium
CCCTCATGGTTCCCTATATTGGCCCGTTGCAAAACTCATTTTGCAACGGGTTGTTAGACGGACTTCGCTGGATGGGCCTATTATTGAGCATTCCGGCTTGCCCCCAGGAAACGATACCATGATGCTCTTCAGAAATGCCTTGGCGGCGCTCCTGCTCACGCTCGCCGCAGCGCTCGCCCAGGCGCAATCAGCACCTCAGCTGGGGCGCAACTACATCCGGCTCGACCCGCCGCAAGCGGTGAGCAGCGGTGACAGGATCGAGGTCATCGAGTTCTTCTACTACGGCTGCCCGGTCTGCTACGAGCTCGAGCCGAAGTTGTCACGCTGGTCCTTCAATGCACCCGGCTCCGTCGCGCTGCGTCGCGTCCCTGCGCTGTCCTCGGACAATTGGGACAATTTCGCCAAATTGTTCTACACCCTGGAAGCCATGGGCCAGGTTTCGCGCCTGCACTGGCCCGTATATGACAATTTCCACTTCAACGGAGTGAAGCTTAACGAGGAGCAGGTGATGGCCACCTGGGTCTCCCACAACGGGCTCGACAAACAGAAATTCATCGATACCTATCGCTCGCCCGATATCCAGGCAAAACTGGACAGGGCGCGCGAGATGACGAAGAACTATGAAATCAGGGGCGTGCCCAGCATTGTGGTCGACGGCAAGTTCGTAACTTCCGCACGCATGACCGGCGGCACCAGCGAGCTGATGCAGATGGTGGACCAGCTGGTCGACCTGGCGCGCAAGGAGCGCGGAAAATAGCGGCGCCCGCGCCGCGGACGGTTTTCATCAGCGGCGCCTCCAGCGGCATCGGCGCCGCCCTGGCGCGACATTATGCCGGCCTCGGGGCCACCCTGGGCCTGGCGGCGCGGGGAGCGGCACAACTGCAGACGCTTGCCGATTCCCTCTCGACCGAGGTCTGCATCTATGCGCTCGACGTAAGCGACAGCGCCGCGCTCACGGCAGCTGCGCGGGATTTCAGCGCGCGGCACGGCGTCCCCGATATCATCATCGCCAATGCAGGTGTCAGCGCCGGCACCAGGGCCGAGTTGGCGGCAGACATCCCGGTGCTCTCGCGTATCATGCAGATCAACGTCATCGGCCTGGCAGCGACGCTGCAGCCCTTCGTCGCGCCGATGCGCGAACGCGGCAGCGGTACGCTGGTCGGCATCGCCAGTGTCGCCGGCTTTCGCGGACTGGCCGGCGCCGGCGCCTATAGCGCCTCCAAGTCCGCGGCGATCACCTGGCTGGAGTCCCTGCGCCTGGAACTGCACGGCAGCGGCGTCAGCGTAGTCACCATTTGCCCCGGTTTTGTCGCCACACCGCTGACCGCGGTCAATCGCAACCCGATGCCCTTCCTGCTCCAGGCGCCCGAGGCGGCGCAGCGCATAGCCAGGGCCATCGCCGCGAAAAGGCGCCTCGCCATCATTCCGTGGCAGATGGGCCTGGTGTTCTTCTTTCTGCGGCGCATGCCGAACCGCCTGTACGACCGCCTGTTCGCGCGCGCACCGCGCAAGCCGCGCGCTCCCGCCGCCTGATTGCAGCATGTGGCGCGACGCCGTCGGCACTCCGCATCAACGCGCAGACAGCTCGGCGCGCATCGTTTCGCTGGTGCCCTCGATCACCGAGCTGATCTGCGACCTGGGACTCGCCGCGCAACTCGTCGGCCGCACCGGCTTCTGCGTGCATCCGCGCGAAACCCTGAGAGCCGTGCCCAAGGTGGGGGGCACCAAGGACGTGAACCTCGCCAAAGTACGCGCGCTGGCGCCGACGCACGTGCTGCTCAATATCGACGAAAACGAAAAGCCGGTTGCCGCTGCGCTGGCCCAGTTCGTGCCGCAGCTGATCGTTACGCATCCACTCGGTCCGCTGGACAACCCGCCGCTATACCGGCTGCTCGGAGGCATTTTCGGATGCGAACAGGCGGCAGAAACACTGTGCGCACATTTCCAGCAGGCTCACGACGCGCTGGCGCAGGCTGCGAGGACCTGGCCGCGCCAGCGCGTGCTCTACCTGATCTGGAAGGATCCGTGGATGACGGTTTCGCGCGACACTTACATTTCGCGCACGCTGGCTCTGGCGGGCTGGGATACCGTGCCGATCGGCGCGACGGCGCGCTATCCGCAGCTTGAATTGGACCAGAGCTTGCCGACCGATACGGAGCGTGTGCTGCTATCGAGCGAGCCCTACCGTTTTCGTGACCGCGATGTCGCCGCGCTAAACGCCCTGCCATTCATGCAGCGGATTCCGGTCACTCTGATCGACGGAGAGATGACCTCCTGGTATGGCAGTCGCGCCATCGCGGGGATGGAATATCTACGCCGGCTCAGAGAGTCGGAAGCCGATTCAGGGCTGCCGAAACAGCACCTGACTTAGGGGAGCATGAGGGGATGCTTTCCCTCATTTTGCAGTGAGTTCTGGTTCAGCCGCCTAGGAACAGGCGGCCGACGTCCGGATTCTGCAGCAATTCATCCCCCGATGCCGCCATCGCGATCTGGCCCGAGACCAGCACGTAGCCTATATCGGCAAACTCCAATCCTTTCTTGGCGTTTTGCTCCACCATGATGATGGTCTTGCCCTCGGTTTTCTGCAAGTCGGTGAGAATCTCGAACACCATGTCGATGAAACGCGGCTCGAGGCCGATCGAGGGTTCGTCGACCAGCAGGACTTCGGGCTCCATCAC
>JAENXP010000837.1 GCA_016649475.1 Burkholderiales bacterium
GACATACGGGCCGCGTTCTTTTCGTTGAGCGTCTCGGGGGTGCTCTTGGGTGCCGGGACATGGTGGGTCGTTCACCGCATCTACCAGGGAACCCCCGCGACGACCTCTCCAATCAGCACCCGGAAAATGATCTCGTTCGCGCTCCCGCTCGGCGCCCAGGAAATAGTCGCGAACCTAAACAATCACGTCGACAAGTATCTCATCCTCTTTTTCTTCAGCGAGGCGGTCTACGCCGAGTATCAAGCAGGCAGCTGGCAAGTCCCTTTGATTCCCAGCCTCGCTTACGCCATCGGCGTCGCGTACGCACCCACGTTCGCCATCTTGTACAAAGAGGGCAAGAAGGTTGCGGCAATTGAAATGTGGCGGCGCCAGGCGCTCGGCAGCATGCTCATCGTCGTCCCGATCGCCGCGATCTTCGTGGTCTCAGCAGAGGAGATCATCGCATTGCTGTTCCCGGCCGGCTACGCGCCAGCGGCAGGCGTGCTGCGCATCTACTCAATTCTGAGCATGGGACGCATCACCGCGTTTGGCACGATCATCGTTGCGGCGGGTCATCCCAATTTCATACTGCGGGCGGGCGTCGTTTCCTTGCTCGCAAACGTAGTCATAAGCACGCCGCTGGTCATGACTGTGGGTTTCCTGGGCCCCGCGCTGGGCACGCTGCTCGCGTTCATTCCCCAAGTCGCCATCTACATGTATTTCATGTCGATCTGCTCGGACGTTTCGATGCGGCGAACATTCCCGATGAAGGGCTACCTGCAGACCTTGGCCGTCTGTGCTCCGGGCTGCGCCGCCGCGGTCGCGATCAAGCTCAGCTGCGATTGGAGCGCGGGTGCGTTGCTTGCCGCCGAAGCGGCGACGGTAGTCCTGTCATTTGCAGTGGTCGGCACTCTCGCGCGGCGCATCATCGGCGACGATTGGCGCTTCGTTGCCGACTGGTTGACCCTACGCAGCCTTTCACGCGCGGGGGACTGACCGCATGGACACTAGGGCGGGGCACCAAGTCACTTGTAGTATTCGCGACCAAGGTGGGTAATCAGCTCTTCGCCCTGCATCCAACGCAAGGTGTTCTTGAGCTTGCCGAGTTGCACGAAGAGATTGTTCTCGGGGTAGAGCTCTGGCGGAGTGATCGGGCTCTTGTAGTAGAACGAGAGCCACTCCTGAATTCCGTTGAGCCCGGCGCGATGTGAGAGATCCATCAAGAGCGCCAGGTCCAAAACCAAAGGCGCCGCGAGAATCGAATCGCGACAGAGGAAGTCGACTTTGATCTGCATCGGGTAGCCGAGCCAACCGAAGATGTCGATGTTATCCCAGCCCTCTTTCTGGTCTCCGCGCGGCGGGTAATAGTTGATGCGTACCTTGTGGTACATGTCCCCGTAGAGTTCGGGGTGGAGCTCCGGCTGTAGAATGGTCTCGAGAACACCGAGCTTACTGACCTCTTTAGATTTGAAGCTCTCTGGGTCGTCGAGAACCTCGCCGTCGCGGTTGCCGAGGATATTGGTCGAAAACCACCCGCGAATGCCGAGCATTCGCGCACTAAGGCCGGGCGCAAGGATGGTCTTCATCAGAGTCTGAC
>JAENXP010000339.1 GCA_016649475.1 Burkholderiales bacterium
GGCGGCCTGTTCCTGATGGGCTGGACCGGCGGCTACGTGCTGCTGGCGGTGCTGCTTGCGCCCTACCTGCGCAAGTTCGGCAAGTTTACCGTGCCGCAGTTCATCGGCGACCGCTTCTACTCGAAGTCCGCGTCGACGGTGGCCGTGCTCTGCCTGCTGGTCGCATCGCTGACTTACATCATCGGGCAGATGACGGGCGTCGGCGTGGCGTTCTCGCGCTTCCTCGGCGTGTCCAAGGAAGTCGGCGTCTACGTCGGCATGGCCGTCGTGTTCACTTATGCGGTGTTCGGCGGCATGAAGGGCATCACCTACACCCAGGTTGCACAGTACGTCGTGCTGATCTTCGCTTACACTATCCCGGCGATATTCATCTCGATGCACCTGACCGGCAACCCGATCCCGCAGCTGGGCCTGGGTTCGGATTTGGTCGGCTCCACCGGCTCGCTGCTGGCCAAACTCGATCACACCGTGACCGAACTCGGCTTCGGCAGGTACACGACGACGACCGCGGGCAGCACGCTCAACATGTTCGTCTACACCTTTTCGCTGATGATAGGCACGGCCGGACTGCCGCACGTGATCATGCGCTTCTTTACGGTGCCGACGGTCAAGGACGCACGCAGCTCGGCCGGTTGGGCGCTGGTGTTCATCGCTATCCTCTACACGACCGCACCGGCTGTAGCGGCCATGGCGCGCGTCAATCTGCAGCGCACGGTGAACCATGCGGTGCAGCCGGCGACCAACCTGTTCGCGCCGGATGCGAGCCTCAAGTACGGCGAGCGCCCGGACTGGATGAAGCGCTGGGAGAAAACCGGGCTGCTGAAATTCGAGGACAAGAACGGTGACGGCCGTATCCAGTACTACAACGACAAGACCAAGGATTCGGCAGTCCTCAAGAAAGCGGCAGACGCCGGCTGGAAGGGCAACGAACTGACGGTCAACGCTGACATCATCGTGCTCGCCAACCCGGAGATCGCGCTGCTGCCGAACTGGGTGATCGCGCTGGTCGCCGCCGGCGGTATCGCCGCCGCGCTCTCCACTGCGGCCGGCCTGCTGCTGGCGATTTCCTCAGCGGTCTCCCACGACCTGGTCAAGAACGTGTTCGTACCTAACATCAGCGAAAAAGGAGAGCTGATGACCGGCAAGATCGCGATGGCGGCATCGATCATAGTCGCCGGTTACCTCGGACTGAATCCACCAGGGTTCGCGGCCGGTACGGTGGCGCTGGCCTTCGGTATTGCGGCCAGTTCGCTGTTCCCGGCGATCATGATGGGCATCTTCAGCAAGAAGATGAACAAGGAAGGCGCCATGGCCGGCATGCTGGCGGGTCTGTTCGTGACGCTGTTCTACGTGTTCGCGCACAAGGGCCTGTTCTTCATCAAAGGTACCGGGTATCTGCCGATGATCGGAGGTGCGAACTCGTTCTTCGGCATCACGCCCGAGGCCTTCGGTGGTGTAGGTGCGCTGGTCAACTTCGCCGTCGCCTTCGCGGTGGACAAGATGACACCGGAACCGCCGGAGCACATCCAGCATCTGGTGGAGCAGGTGCGCATTCCGCGCGGCTCGCGCGCTGTCGATGGTTCACACGCCTGAGTTAGCAAGGCGATAAACGCTCTAGCTGCTGCCCCTGATCGTTTAGAGGCGCAGCGCGGGTTTCGGGCCCCGCCGGCATGCCGGCGGGGCTTTTTCATTATCTTCCGTCGCAAGCGCCATGTTGCAAGCGGACGGACTCCGCGTACTGCGACGGAGCTTATCCCCTCGGTTTGCATCAAGCACCTTTGTATCGAATATCCAAACCGGCTATCCTGTTTCTATCGTAAACAAACGCAAGTGAGCCTCGCATGGTATTTGATGTCAGCGTCGCGATGACCTGGATATTGTTCCTGGCATTGTTCCCGATGGCCTTCGTCTGGCTGCGGCGGGCTTGGCGCATCATCGTGCGCCGCGACTTTTCCGAAGTGGCCCTGAAGGGCGGCGAGCCGCCGTCCAATCCGGAAAAGTTCGCGCCATACACGGCGGTCATCAACCTGATTTGCGGTGTGGTGGTTGTTTGGGTGATATTCGGTGTGATTTTTCTCGGGCTGCCCTTCGACACCTGGAGCGCCACGGCCGGCATCACGATTTGGGGCAAATTCATCGCCGACTTCATCCTCGGCCGACATGCGCATCCGATCAGTTTCAGCAAAAAATCCTGACCTAGATGCTTCGGTCACGGCTGCCTGCGCACTGATGCTGGGCTGTCCGGCCCTCCTGTTTATTGTTGGGTTTGCGCACTAGTTCGCAGTCCGGGAGTGCTGATGTGCGCAATAATGCCGCTATGTATAGCTATCTGGGCTTGCTTTTCGGTTCTAGAGATGGCGGGTGCCACCCGCCGACAGGCCCGGATCTCGATGCGCTGAAATGACTGTCGAAAGCGCGGGGACCGAAGTAATGGCGACTACCATGGACTCTTGTGAAAACGCGGACAGACGGGAGGCCTCGCGCGCTCGCCTGCAGCTCAGGTTGGCGGTCATCTATCCTCAACGCGAAGGCCGCCCGAGCCAGCCGATCTACCATGCGAAAACCCACGACATATGCATATCCGGGTTATCGATGGTTGTCGACGACAACGTCTATCATGAAGGCGAAGTCACCATTCTGCTGGCTTTGCCACCCGTGCACAGCTGGGCCTCGCAGAAAATCATAACGGCAACGGCCGTGATGACCTACGCGATACATTCGTCCAAGCTCGGTGCGTTCAAGATTGGCATGACGTTTGTTGAGTTCAAGGAAGACGGAAAGCGGCTGCTGCAGGAGGCGCTCCAGCAGGATCTGAGTAAGGCGACTGACGGCGGCATGCGGCGCCGGGGCACTCGCTCCGTAACCGGACGCACCCGGGACTTCAGTCCGCGCGGCTGGTGAGACGGCGAACCCCGGCCCCTCCTCGGGTGCCGGTGGAATCCCTAGAATAGCTAGAACGAGGGGATCTTCCCGGAGGTTAGATACCGAAAGCCGGGACGACCCGAAGAGACGGGGGCTTTCCCTTCAAGCAGGATCGAGACGTTTCGGGCGCGCCCCTCGTTCAGACCGTAACAATTGGACTATTGTTGCCGGTTGTTGATTCGCTGCTTTAGTTCCGCCACCTCGATTTCAAGCGCAGCCACACGGCGTTCCAATAGATCCATGCGTCCGCCAGCGAGGGGCGTGCGTTCTGCCAAATCGGCGAATACCTCCGCATTTTCCGTCTCTCCGGCACCGGCAATCTCGCCGCTGAACAGGTGGGCGTAGCGTGATTCGCGCCTGCCTGGCTCGCGCGCGAGGCGCACTACATAGGGACCATCTTCCCGCTGGGCCAGGCCGACAAGCGCCGCTTCGACTTCCGTCACATCGCCAAACCGGCACAGCCTGCTGGCGCGGCTGCGCAATTCCCCCGGCGTCTGGGGGCCGCGCAGGAAAAGTTCGCACACGATTCCCAGTTCCTGCGGGGAGAGCTTCAGCGTGCCGAAGGTCGTGTTGCAAAACAGGTGCTGGTACTTTGGAACGCGGTTTCCGTAGCCGCTCTGTTCGCTGACCAGGCGCTTCTTGCTTAGTTGGTCGATCAGTTGCTGCACTGTGGCCTCGTCCAGGTTCAGCACCGGGTCCCGGTTGCTCTTCTGGTTGCACGCGTTGGTGAGGGCGTTGAGGGACAGGGGATACTGCTCCGGCGTGGTAATTTCCTTTTCGATCAGGCAGCCGATTACACGGGTTTCGTGCAGTGAAAGTTCCAGGTTCATATTTGTGACCTTAGGGATGAAATTCGCAGAGTTAGAGTCCGTGGGGCGAAGCTCAGTGGCGCGGCATCTTCAGCGCGGCCGAAAGCAAGACGGCGGCTGCAGCAAGCGCGGCCGCCATGTAAAAACTGGACGAAAAGCTGCCCGAGTACTCAGCCAATACCCCGGCAACGGCCGGACCGCTGATTTGACCCAGGCCGAAAATCAGAGTGATGAAACCCAGCGCCCTGGGGGCGTTCTCAGCACCGGCATAGTCA
>JAENXP010000398.1 GCA_016649475.1 Burkholderiales bacterium
CATGGATTCGTCCTCGCGCAGTTTCACTGTCGCGCTGGGCTTGTCCATCTTGATTCACGCAGTGGTACTGTCAATTCAATTCAAGCTTCCAGGCATCATCCTCGATAAATTCGTGTCCCCGTCGCTCGAAGTCGTGCTGGTCAACAGCAAGACCCGTGCGAAGCCGGTCAAGGCCGATGTGTTGGCGCAAGCCAATCTGGACGGCGGCGGCAATACCGATGAAAAAAGGCGCGCCAAGACACCGCTGCCGGTGCTTAAGGAAGCGGAACCCGGCGCCGATACAAAGCGCGCGGCGCAGCGAGTGCAGGAACTCGAAGCGCAACAGCTGAAGATGATGGCGCGGCTGAAGGCAGAGAAAAGCGTGGTAGCGCCCGTGCAAGCAAAGCCAGTACCCGTGCCGCAGGTGCCGCAGCTGCCGGTGTCGGGCCAGGAAATGGCCACCAATGCGCTTGCGCTCGCGCGCATGCAGGCGCAAATCGCGCGTCAGATCGAAGAATACAACCAGCGTCCGCGAAAAACATTCGTAGGCTCGCGCGCACAGGAATACCGCTTCGCGCAGTACGTAGAGGACTGGCGCATCAAGGTCGAGCGTATCGGTAATCTGAACTATCCTGACAGCGCGCGCGGCAAGGTCTACGGCAGCCTGGTGCTCACGGTTTCGATCAAGGCCGACGGTAGCCTCGAAAAAGTCGAGGTCAACCGTTCCTCCGGGCATCAGATTCTCGACCGGGCCGCCGAACGCATTGTAAAAATGGCCTCGCCCTATGCCGATTTCCCTGCCAACATCAGACGCGACACAGATATTCTGGTCATCACCCGTACCTGGACGTTTGCTCCGGGCGACAAATTGTTTGGAGAGTGATTTACTGCCATGCCGGACCAATACGCCGTCATCGGCAACCCGGTCGCACACAGCAAGTCTCCGCTGATTCATGCGGCGTTTGCACGCCAGACCGGGCAGGACCTGATGTACGGGCAGCTGCTCGCGCCGGCTGACGCGTTCATAGCGACCGCCGACGCATTCCGCGCCGGCGGCGGGCGCGGACTCAACGTCACGCTGCCGTTCAAGGTCGAGGCATTCGATTACGCAACCCTGTTATCGGAGCGCGCCCGCGAGGCGCGGGCGGTGAACACGCTCAAGTTCGACGACGGCGTGATTTTCGGCGACAACACCGACGGCGCCGGTCTGGTGAATGACCTGCTGCACAATCTAGGCTGTGCCGTCGCCGGCCGGCGCATTCTGCTATTGGGTGCGGGCGGGGCTGCGCGCGGCGTGATCGAACCCTTGCTGCAGCAGCGGCCGGCGCAGTTCGTGCTCGCCAACCGTACCGCGGACAAGGCACGGCGGCTGGCGCAGGACTTTCACGGCGCGCTCGAGGCCGGGACCTATGCCGCACTCACCGGCAGGCAGTTCGACATCGTTGTCAACGCCACCTCAGCCAGCCTGGCGGGCGCGCTGCCACCGCTGCCTCCGGGAGTGTTCGCAAGCGGCGCTATGGCCTACGACATGATGTACGGCAAGGGCGAAACGCCGTTCCTTGCCTTTTCCCGCCGCAATGGCGCGGCGCTGCTCGCCGACGGCCTGGGCATGCTGGTGGAACAGGCGGCAGAGTCGTTTTTCATCTGGCGCGGCCTGCGCCCCGACAGCGCGCCGGTATTGCAGCTGCTGCGACAGACGCAACATGCTTAGGAGTCGGTTTCAGAAATACCGGAACGACCCTGACTCAGGGGATCATGAGGCGCCATGGAAGGGGCGGGACCCTTCCGTTCCCGTCTCGATCCCCTCAATGGGCAATGATCTTTAAATCGATCAGGCGGGCCCTGGCGTCGCTGTGGAAGGCGTTCTGCTACGCGCTGGGCGCATTGTTCATAGTCCTGCTCCTGTACCAGGGCTGGTTCGCAGCGCATATCTGGTACTGGACTGCCCACAATCCGGAGAGCACCAGCTTCATGCGCGCGCGGCTGGAGCACCTGCGCGAGAAAAGCCCCAATGCGAAACTGAATCAGCGCTGGGTGAGCTATGCTCGCATCTCCGACGAATTGAAGCGAGCGGTAATCGTGGCCGAAGACGCCAAGTTTTCCGAGCACGATGGCTTTGATTGGGAAGGCATACAAAAAGCGATGGAGAAAAACCAGAGGAGGGGAAGGGTCGTCGCCGGCGGCTCAACCATCAGCCAGCAACTGGCGAAGAACCTGTTTCTGTCCGGCGAGAAGAGCCTATGGCGCAAGGCACAGGAGGCCATCATCACCTCTATGCTGGAAATGCTCATGGGAAAAAATCGCATCCTGGAAATCTATCTCAACGTCGCGGAATGGGGTGAGGGCGTATTCGGCGCCGAAGCCGCGGCGCGGCATTACTACGGCGTCGGCGCCGCCGGCTTGAATTCCGGACAGGCCGCACGCCTGGCGGCGATGCTGCCGCGACCGCTTTATTACGAACGCAACCGCAACTCCGAATTCCTGCAGCGCTACAGTGAAATCATACGCGCGCGCATGCCCTCGGCCCAGCTGCCGTAACACAACCAGGAGCGCCCCTTATGCCGCTACCGATCGAAGCCTACGCACTGATCGGAGGTACCCGTACCGCAGCCCTAGTGGGAAACGACGGCTCGATCGACTGGCTGTGCCTGCCGCGCTTCGATTCGCCGGCGTGCTTTGCCGCGCTATTGGGTGAACCGCAGCACGGGCGTTGGCTGCTGGCGCCCTCCGATCCGGTGCTGCACACCCGGCGCCGCTATCGCGAGGCGACGCTGATCCTGGAAACCGAGTTCGAAACACATACGGGCACGGTGCGCATAACCGACTGCATGCCCATCGGCAAGGACCAGTACGGCCGATTGCTGCGCATCGTCGAGTGTCTCAGCGGAGAAGTCGCGATGCGCATGGAGCTGATCATCCGGTTTGATTACGGGTCCGTGGTTCCATGGGTGCATCGATCGGAGCGCAAGCTCATCGCGACCGCCGGCCCGGACACGCTGGAGTTGCGCACGCTCGCGCGCATCCATGGCGACGACCTGACGACGCGCGCGGAGTTTGTCGTGCGCCAGGGAGAGCGCGTACCGTTCGTGCTGAGCCATCGCGCCTCGCATCTGCGCGCCCGTGCGACCATCGTCGCCGAGACGGCGCTCGAGGCAACGCACAAATGGTGGCGCGGCTGGTCGGCGCGCTGCACTTACACCGGCCCCTGGCGCGAGCCCGTTCTGCGCTCCCTCATTACGCTCAAGGCGCTTACCTACCAGCCCACCGGCGGCATCGTTGCAGCGCCTACCACCTCCCTGCCAGAGCAACTCGGCGGAGTACGCAATTGGGACTACCGCTACTGCTGGCTGCGCGACGCCACCTTCACGCTGTACGCGCTGCTGTACGCAGGCTATCGCGACGAGGCGATAGCCTGGCGCAGGTGGCTGTTGCGAGCCGTCGCGGGAAGGCCGCAGGACCTGCAGATCCTCTACGGAATATCCGGGGAGCGGCGGCTGCCCGAGAGCGAAATTGCCTGGCTTCCCGGTTACGAAGGCTCGACGCCGGTGCGCATCGGCAACGCAGCCTCCGAGCAGTTCCAGCTGGATGTGTTCGGCGAGCTGCTGGACGCGGCCGACCGCTTCCGGTCGCTCAGCGGCAAGATCGACCCGGTC
>JAENXP010000263.1 GCA_016649475.1 Burkholderiales bacterium
GGCGTGCTGCTGCTGGGCGCCTGCCCGGTTGCGCTCGCCGCCCAGGCGCAAACGCCCGTCGCGCGCTGCGCCGGCCCGCCCTCGGCGCCGGTCGCCACTGCGCGCGTGCCCACCATCAAGGACTACGAACAGATTCTGCAACGCCAACCGCGCAACGCGCGCGAGCACTTTGACCACGGCGTGCTGCATGAGCGCATGGGCGAGCATACCAGTGCGATCCTCGATTACACCCGGGCGATCGAACTCGACCCCTGCCTGGCGCAGGCATACGAGCGCCGCGGGGCAGCATACGCGAGCCTGGACCAGTTCGAGCGCGCGCTGCAGGATCTGGACGAGGCGATCCGCATCGACGCCGGCGTTTCGTCCGCGTATGTGAACCGCGGCGCGGCCTTTGAGGCCATGGGGCAGAACCAGCGCGCCCTGGACGATTTCAGCCGGGCAATCGCGCTCGATCCGCAGTCGGCGGACGCCCATGCCCGTCGCGGCGCAAGCCTGGAACGCAGCGGCAAGCTCGAGCAGGCGCTGGACGAATACGACGCGGCGATCCGTCTCGATCCGAACGACGCGCGCACCTATTTTTTCCGCGGCAGAACGCTGGTCCGGCAGCGCCGGTTCGAGCGCGCGCTGGCCGACCTGGATCGGGCATTGCGCCTGGATCCGCGCGATGCGAAGGCGTACCAGAGCCGCGCCTCGGTCCATGCCGCGACGGGTGATCACGTGCGCTCGATCGAGGACTACAGTGCAGCGATCCGTCTCGACGCGCGCTACGCCCTCGCCTACCAGGGGCGCGGCGACGCCTACGCCCGGACCGGCCACAGCGAGCTGGCCCTGCAGGATTACGCCGAAGCAATACGCCTTAGCCCGAATAAGTTTTACGCCTACTACGCCCGGGGGCTGGTCCTGGCGAAAACAGGCGATCACCAGCGGGCGATCGAGGACCTGAACCAGGCGATCGCGCACAAACCGGAATTCGCACTGGCCTTTCTCCATCGGGGCATGAGCCGGCACAAGCTCGGTCAACTCGATCGCGCAGTGGCCGATTTGGACGAAGCCATCCGCCTGGACCCGCGCGACACCATGGCGCTGAACGAACTGGCCTGGCTGCTGGCGACATCGAAACAGGCGCAATGGCGCAACGGCGCGCGCGCGGTGGAACTCGCGCGCACCGCCTGCAACCTCAGCGGCTGGAAAGTCGCGGATCTGTTCGACACCTACGCCGCGGCGCTGGCCGAGGCGGGCAGCTTCGACGATGCCGTCAAATGGCAGGAAGCGGCTCTGGAGTCGGCCGAATTCGCGCGCGCGCACGGCGAGGGCGCGCGCGCGCGGCTGCGCCTGTACCGCGAGGGAAAACCCTATCGCGAGCCCTAGGTGCAAACCATCTCCACCGCATCAGGAGACGACCAGATCGACCAGGTAGGCCGCGCCGTAGGCGAACGCAGCCCCACCGATGAAGATCACCATAGCGCGCGTCAGGCCCTTGGGTATGCCCATTTCCACCAGCTGGCGCTTGATGAAATAGGCGGCGATGAAATACACGATGGTGGAAATGACGATGCCGGCCATGCCGCCAGCATAAGCGAAAGCATCGCTGCCCGGGCCCTGTTAGCATTCGCCGTATGAGCGCAATGATCGGAATACTCGGCGGCATGGGGCCGTTGGCGACGGTGGATTTCCTGCGCAAGCTGGTCGAGCGCACCCCCGCGGCCCGCGACCAGGAGCACGTGCCCCTGGTGGTCTATTCAGTGCCGCAGATCCCGGGCCGCGTCGCCGCCATCCTGTCCGGGGGCGAGTCGCCCTTGCCGGCGATGCAAGCCGGCGTGCGCATGCTCGAGCGCGCCGGAGCGAAGGCCATTGCCATCGCCTGCAACACCGCCCACCACTGGCATGAAGAACTCGCGCGCGATTGCAGTGTGCCACTGCTGCACATCGCCGACTGCGCCTGCGCCGCATTGGGGAACGAAGTCGTGCAGGTGGGACTGCTGGGGACCGCGGGTACCCTGGCCGCAGGCTTTTACCAGCAGCGGCTGGCCGCGCGCGGCTATACCTGCCTGATCAGCAGGCAGGACGAGATCGACAACTGGGTCGTGCCCGGCATCGCCCTGGTCAAGGCCGGTGACGTGCGCGGCGGCGGCGTCCTGCTGCAGCAGGCGCTCACGGCGTTGTTCGACCGCGGCGCGCAGCGGGTCATCCTCGCCTGCACCGAGACCCCGCCCGCGCTGGAAGCCATCGCCGCTGCGGAGCTGCCCCGCTGCATCGACGCGACAGCCGCCCTGGCCGACGCCTGCATACGATGGTCGATGGAGAACGCTTAGGGCCTGGCGCCCGCGGCGACCGCGACGAAGAATCAACGCGCCGATGCGATCTTGTACAAAGCATGGCCATATGCGTAAAATGAACCGAGCAATACCCCCAAGAATCCGGCCGCCGATCGAGCCGGGCATTCCATCGACGAAGGAGCATTTCATGAAACGCATTGCCTCTGTGATTGTTGCGCTGTTCGCGTGCGCCGCGTTTGCCGCCCCGGCTTTCGCGGCAGATACACTGAAGAAAATCAAGGAAACCGGCACGATCACCGTCGGCCACCGCGACGCCTCGATTCCGTTTTCCTATCTCGACGACAAACAGCAGCCCATCGGCTATTCGATGGACCTGTGCATGAAAATCGTCGGCGCCATCAAGACCAAGCTGAAAATGCCCAAACTCAAGGTCGTCCTCAACCCGGTGACCTCGCAAACGCGCATCCCGCTGATCGCCAACGGCTCGATCGACATGGAGTGCGGCTCGACCACCAATAGCGTCGAACGGCAAAAGCAGGTCGCCTTCCTCAATACCACTTTCATTACCGGCACCAAGCTGCTGGTAAAGAAATCGTCCAAGATCAAGAGCTACAAGGACCTGAAGGACAAGGCGGTGGTCGTCACCAACGGCACCACCAATGAGCGCGCCATCAAGGAACTGGATGCCAAGGAAAATCTCGGCATGAAATTCATTCCGTCGAAGGACCACGCCGAGTCCTTCCTGTCGGTCGACAGCGGCCGCGCCGTCGCCTTCCCCATGGACGATATCCTGCTTGCCGGCCTGATCAACAATTCGAAGAATCCGGGTGAGTTCGAGATCGTCGGAGCGTTCCTGTCGCACGACCCCTACGCCATCATGATCAGCAGGGACGACCCGGCGTTCAAGAAATTCGGCGACGAGGTGATCGGAGGCCTGATGAAAAGCGGCGAGATCAAAAAGATATACAGCAAATGGTTCCAGAAGCCGATTCCGCCCAAAGGCAACAACCTGAAGTTCCCGATGAGCGACGGCCTGAAAGAGGCGATCGCGCATCCCAACGACAAGGGCGCCTGAGCCCGGTCATAGCGGACGAACGGGGGACGGAAGTCTCCCGTTTTTCTTTGTACACGGCGCCGAAAAACCCGCGGGCGAATGAACTATAACTGGAACTGGAAGATCTTCTGGGACCCGGTGGCGGCCGGCAGCGGCGTCTACTGGGAGTGGTTGGTCTCGGGGCTGGCGTGGACGCTCGCCACCGGCCTGCTGGCGTGGATAATCGCGCTCGTGGTGGGCTCGGCGATCGGCGTCGTACGCACCACGCCGTTCAAATGGCCGGTGCGCCTGGGCAACGCCTGGGTGGAACTGTTCCGCAACATTCCGCTGCTGGTGCAGATGTTCCTGTGGTATTTCGTTCTCCCGGAATTCCTGCCCCTGGGCCTGGGCACGGCGATGAAGCAGATGGACCCGCCCTGGGCTACGTTCTTGCCGGCGGTGCTGTGCCTCGGCTTCTATACTTCCGCGCGCGTGGCGGAGCAGGTCAAGGCCGGCATCCAGTCGCTGCCGCGCGGCCAGACCCTGGCCGGAACCGCGATCGGGCTCACCATGGCACAGACCTATCGCTACGTGACCATGCCGATGGCGTTTCGCATCGTCATCCCGCCGCTCACCTCCGAATTCATGAACATCATCAAGAACTCGTCGGTGGCGCTGACCATCGGCCTGCTCGAACTGACCCAGCGCGCGCGCGACATGTCGGAATACACTTTCCAGACGTTCGAGGCTTTTACCGCGGCAACAGTGCTCTATATCGTGGTCATGCTGGTGGTTGTATACGGCATGCGCCGGCTGGAGAAAAAGGTCCAGGTACCCGGCTTCATCGGCAGCGGCGGACAGGGCGGGGCGCATTGACATGGGCGCCTTCGACTTCGACGTCATCCAGCGCGCGCTGCCCTTTCTGTGGAAGGGCCTGCAGTACTCGGTGCAGCTGACGCTCACGGCGATGGCGGGCGGCATCGTTCTCGGCACGCTGCTGGCGATGATGCGCCTCTCCAGCCACAAAGTCCTCAATCTGCCGTCCACCGTCTACGTCAACGGCATCCGCTCGATTCCGCTGGTGCTGGTGATCTTCTGGTTTTATTTCCTCGTCCCGCTGATCCTGCAGTCGGTGATGGGCGCCTCATCCCCGGTGCACGTCGGCCCGGAGAAGAGCGCGCTCATCACCTTCATCATGTTCGAGGCGGCGTACTACTCCGAGATCATGCGCGCCGGCATCCAGAGCGTCTCCCGGGGCCAGGTCTCCGCCGCCTACGCGCTCGGCCTCACCTACTTTCAGTCCATGGCCCAGGTCATCCTGCCGCAGGCATTTCGCAACATGATTCCGATCCTGCTCACGCAGACCATCGTGCTGTTCCAGGACACCTCGCTCGTGTACGTGCTGTCGATCACCGATCTCCTCGGCGCCGCGGTCAAGACCGCGCAGCGCGACGGCCGCCTGGTCGAGATGTACGTGTTCGTCGCACTGATCTATTTTTTCCTGTCCTACAC
>JAENXP010000389.1 GCA_016649475.1 Burkholderiales bacterium
ATCATGCCGCTGAAAAAAACAGAAACGAGATAGCCGATGAAATTGCCTGTGCTGATGAAGCCCATCTGCGCATAAGTCAACCCAAGCGTGTCCGCCATCGAAGGCAGCAGCATGCCGAGCGCAAACCGGCCAAATCCGAGGCACGCGAGGGTGCTCAACGCGCCCGTGGCGACGATAACCCAACCGTAATAGAAGGACGGGTGGCCGGGTTTGGAGACGCTCATTCAAACAAAAGAATCAAGCGCGATGCCACGCGTTGCACCCGTTCACCTCTGGTCACTCAAAATCGCCGGGACCGCTCGGGGGCTCTTCGGCGTAGTCTTTGATCTTGAACGCCTCGCGCACAATGTCGTCGGAGGAGAGCTGCACGTAGAGCACGTACGGGTTCGTAACCGTATCCATAGGGTATTCCCACACGTCGCGCTGCAGCCGCGGCAGGCGCGTGGTGACCGCCGGCGGGCCGAACAGTTCGCGCACCTCTCTGGCCGTCGTGGTTCCCAGCACCAGCTTGCCGATGTTGGCGTCGGTGAGGCGCTGCTCCACCGCCTGCACCTTGCCGTCCGCACCGATGGAGACCGCATAGGTTTCGCGACCGTACGGGCCGCGCGGATAGTAGAGCACGCTGCCGCCGCCGGGCTTTTCGACGCGCTCGGCTGGTTTTCCCATCAGGGTTTCGACTTCGCCGGCAGTGGATTTTCCGGCTATAAGGCTACTGCCGGAATAGGAAGCGCAACCAGAGACTAGGCACGCCGCAAGAAATGTAGCAACGCACAGGGGTTTCATGTTTCTCTCCGTGAACATTCGATGAACAACGAGGGCGATCCTCGCACATTACTATACGCTCAAGTCGGAATTCCGGCGTATAGCCCAAGCGCGCGCTCGCGGACAGGATGGCAGCGCTATTACCGGGATCTAGACCTTGCCGTCGCTCGGGTCGCGCGCATCCTCGAGCGAACGCGGTTCAACCTCCGCCGCGCCGGAAATACCTTTCGAAGCGCGCCATGAAGTCCTCGATTTCGACTGCCGAATAGCCGGTGAACTCGACATCGACCTGATGGCGCTCGAGCCGGATCAGGCCCAGACGCAGTTGCGGCATGGCCGCAAGGCCGATGCGCCAGCCGCGGGCGCCGTCGCGGTGCACGTATCCCTCGTCGTCCTCGACGTAGGCAACATGGTTGACCGCAGCGGGCAGCAGGCGGCGGAAATCCGCCCGCGTGATGGTCATCTCGAAACGCAGCGGCAGCTTCATCCAGCGTGGGGTCTAGCCGCCCGCGATCGGCGGCCAGATCGCCAGCGTTTCCCCGTCGACAAGGGCGCGCGTGGCGCGCGCCGCGGGCGGTATGAAAACGCCGTCTACGAGCACCAGATGACAGAGCTTGAGTGGCAGGTTCTGGCCTACGATAACCTGCGCCGGCGTGGTGCCGGCGTCGAGGTCCAGTTCCAGTGCGTTGTTCTTGCGCGCTGCGTCCGGCAGATAGTCAGAAAGCATGGCATAGAGCTTGAGCGTCACCTTCATGCGGCTTTCTGGGCTGCCCCCAAGTACGCTGTCATAAATTGGGTCGGATCGCGCAACAGCTTTGCCTTCCACTCTCCGAGTTGCACCCGCCCCTGAATCAAGCCGCGCAGCGCGCCCACATGGTCGGTCCAGCCGATACTCGTGGCGCCGACCAGCACCTCGCCTTTGAACTGCAACGACAGATAGCGAAAGCCCGCCTCGTCCACCAGTTCCACCCCCTCGCCGCCCTCGGCACCTTCCCACTGGCCGAACGAGGTCGAAATCAGTCCCAGCGTGTCGAGCACGTTGATGGCCAGGCTGCCTTGCATTGCCGTCGGCGTCCCCGCCATATTGGCTGCAGCGGTGCGCGCTTGGTCCGCCGCATTGGGCTGGATCGCATTGAGTTGGGGCTGGCCGGAATGAAAACCGGCGGCCTCGGTGACATCGCCGGCCGCGTAGATTTCCGGCACGCTGCTCTGCATCCGCGCATTGACCAGGATGCCGTCGCCGACCTTTACCCCGCTGCCCTTGAGGAAGGCGATGTTCGGGCGCACGCCTGCGGCCGAGATGAGCAGATCGCATTCGATGGACTGCCCGTTGGAGAGCTTGACCTGCATCGCTCCTTTATCTGTGGCCGTGATGGCTTCGGCGCGGGCGTTGACGTGAACCGCCACCCCCTTGTCTTCCACCCATAGCCGGATCAGATTGCCGGCTTTCTCCGTCATCATGCGCGGCACCATGCGATCGCCCATTTCCACTACGCATAACTTGACGCTGCGCTCGGCCAGCGCCTGCAGGATGATGCTGCCGATGAAACCGGCGCCGAGCTGCACCACGCGCGTGCCCTTCTTCGCCTTGGCCGCGATCTCGCGCGCGTCGGCCAGAGTCCAGCATGAATGCACATTGGGCAGGTCGATACCGGGGATGGACGGGCGCAGCGGATGCGAGCCGGTCGCGATCAGCAGGCGGTCATAGGAAAGCTTTTCTCCGTTCGAGAGCGCCACGCTGCGCGCCTTGGCGTCGACGTTCTCGGCGCGCGCAACGATCTGCCGGATTTTCAGGCGCTCGTAGTGCCCGGCATCCTTGCGCAGATAGGTCCCTGCTTCGCCGATCCCGCCGGTCAGCAGGTAGGGAATCGCCATGCGCGAGTACGGCGGTTCGTTTTCGTCGCCGACCAGTACGATATCCGCGTTCGCATCAAGCTTGCGCAGCGCTTCTGCGGCTACCACTCCGGCCGGGCCGTTACCGATGATGACATGTTTCATGGGGGGTCCTCAAATGAAAACGCCAGGGCGCCGGCACAATCCGGCACCCTGGCGTGAAGCGACGACTTAGAGCCCTAAGCGTTTTAGCGTGTCCTTGGTAGGTACGCCTTTGTCATCCCAACCGCGCGCCTTGTAGTACTCCGGCCGCATGACGTCGATGCCGTTGACCTTGCCCTTGGCCGGACCGGTCTTGGCTGGCTCGGTCTTCAGCCGCGGCGGCAAGTCGTCGTCCTTGGCGGTGAAGCCGGCGGCGTTGTTGAACAGGCGCTCCATGTTCCAGACGCGCTCGCCCAGCAGGGTCAGTTTTTCCATCGACCAACCGCCTTCGCAGGCCGCGTCGAGCTGTGGCTGTAAATCGGCCATGGTCCAGGCGAAGGTGGTGAATACGCAGACGCCGGCGGAGTCGAACACCGAGGTCGCGTCCTGGAACGCCTTGACCAGATCCGCCTTGCCTTCGGTCACCAGAGGGTCGGTTTTGACCGGAATGCCCAGCACCTCGGAGGCGACGGTGTAGCCGCGCAGATGGCAGGCGCCGCGATTGGACGTGGCATAAGCGAGGCCCATGCCCTGGATGCCGCGCGAATCGTAGGCGGGGAACTCCTGCTTCTTCACGCCCATGGAGAGTTCGGGTTTGCCGTATTTGGCGCACAGCCTGGCCGAGCCCAGCCCCAGTTCCTTGCCGAATCCTTCGCCTTTCGCTGTCATTTCAGATAATTTGACCAGGGCCTGAGCCGAGCCGAACGGCGCGTCCATGCCGATCTGTTCCTTGGTCAGTATGCCCAGGTCGTACAGTTCCATGGCCGCGCCGACGGTGGCGCCGAAGGTGATCGGATCGTAGCCGTCTTCGTTGCAGATCAGGTTGGCATATTGCAATGCCTCCAGGTCGCCTACGCCGTTGGCCGCGCCCAGTGCCCAGGCCGCCTCGTACTCGAGGCCGCCGGAGGCGCCC
>JAENXP010000095.1 GCA_016649475.1 Burkholderiales bacterium
CGCGGCACACTGCACCCGCTGCGGCGCGCGTCTTTACCGGGGCGCGCGGCCGGCCGCCAACGAGCGGGCGCTGGCGCTGTCGCTCGCCGCCTGCATCCTGTTCGTCGTCGCCAATTTCTTTCCCATCCTCGGCCTGGAAGTGCAGGGCGTGCGCAGCAGTACGACGCTCCTCCATGCTGTGCGCTCATTATGGAACGACGAAGCGCGAGCGGTGGCGGCGCTGGTGTTCGTGACCACCATACTCGTGCCGGCAGCCGAGCTGGTTTCGCTCACCTGGGTGCTGGTCGCGCTGCGGCGCGGCGCGCGCGGGCGCGGTGCGGTGCCGCTGCTGCATTTCATCGAGAGCGTAAAGCCATGGGGCATGGTGGAGGTGTTCGTGCTCGGCGTGCTGGTGTCGTTGGTGAAGCTCGCGCATATCGCGACGGTCGAACCGGGAATCGCATTGTTTTCCTTCGGCGCGTTGATGGCGCTGATCGCCGCGGCAGCGGCCGCGTTCGACGCCGACGCCGCCTGGGCGCAACTGCAGGAGAGCCGATGAGCGCAGCGCCGATGGCAGCACGGCTGGGGCTGCTCGCCTGCGAGGTGTGCCGGCTGGTGAGCCGCGCGCCGGCGCCGGGCGGCGATGCGCACTGCCCGCGCTGTTCGGCGGCGCTGCATGCGCGAAAACCGGCGAGCCTGACGCGTACCTGGGCGTTCCTCATCGCGGCGATGATTCTCTATGTTCCGGCCAACATGCTGCCGATCATGGACACCAGTTCGCTCTTCGGCACGCAGCGCGACACCATCCTCTCCGGCATCGCGTTCCTGTGGGCGTCCGGATCGCCGGTGCTGGCGCTGCTCGTGTTCTTCGCCAGCGTCATGGTGCCGCTGGCCAAGATGATCGCCCTCGCGCTGCTCGTCGCATCGGTGCAAATGCGCGCGGCCTGGCATCCGCGCACGCGCACGCGCTTGTATCGCGTAATCGAATTCGTCGGCCGCTGGTCCATGCTCGACATCTACGTCGTGACGATACTGGTGGCGCTGGTTCACGTAAGCACGCTAGCCTCGGTTCACGCGGGGCCGGGCGCGGCCGCGTTTGGCGCAGTGGTCGTGCTCACCATGTTCGCCGCAGCGAGCTTTGATCCGCGCCTGATCTGGGATGCGCTGGGAGAACAGCCATAGCCGAGACGCCGCAGCTGCCGGAGCCGGCAGACATACCCGAGGCCCGCGTGACGCCGCACCGGCGCTGGTCGCTGCAGCTGGTATGGCTGATTCCGATCGTCGCCGCGCTGATCGGCGGCTGGCTCGCGCTCAAGGCGGTAATCGACCGGGGGCCGACGATCAGCATCAGTTTCAGCACCGCGGAAGGGCTGGAGCCGGAGAAGACGCGCGTCAAGTACCGCAGCGTGGACGTCGGACGCGTCACCGGCGTCGCGTTCTCGGCGGACCGCACGCGGGTCATTGCCACGGTGCAGCTGAGCAAGCAGGCAGAGGCTTCCCTCGTCGCGGATACGCGCTTCTGGGTGGTGCGCCCGCGGGTGACGGGCACGCAGATATCGGGTCTGGGCACGCTGCTCTCGGGCGCCTACATCGGCATGGACGCCGGCACATCGAGCGAAGCACAGCGGGAGTTCGTCGGATTCGATGTGGCGCCCATCGTCACCATCGACCTGCCCGGGCGCCATTTTCAGCTGCACGCCGACGATCTTGGCTCGCTCGATGTTGGTTCGCCGGTGTATTTCCGCCGCGTGCAGGTCGGTTCGGTCGTCGCCTATGAACTCGACAACGATGGTGCCGGCGTGCAGCTGCGCGTGTTCATCAACGCCCCTTACGACCGCCACGTCAAGGCCGACACGCGCTTCTGGCAGGCGAGCGGCTTCGATGTCGCGCTGGATGCAAGCGGCATACGCCTGAACACCGAGTCGGTCGCCTCGATGCTGCTCGGTGGGGTCGCCTATCAGACGCCCGCCGAATCCGCGCAGGCGCCGCCGGCGCCGGGTAACGCAAGTTTCACGCTCTACCCCGACCGTGGCAAGGCGATGCGCCTGCCCGATACCGCCGAAGAGACCTACCACCTGGTGTTCGACGAATCGGTACGCGGGCTCTCCGTCGGCGCGCCGGTGGACTTTCGCGGCGTGGTGGTGGGTGAGGTAACCGCCATCGAAGTCGACTTCGATACCGAGAACGCAGACGTGCGCATTCCGGTCGAAGTACGGCTCTATCCGGACCGGCTGCGCGGCAAGGCGAAGCAGGGCAAAGCGCCGGCCGGAGCGCTGATCGACAGGCTCGTCGCACGCGGCCTGCGCGCGCAGTTGCGCAGCGGCAGCCTGCTCACCGGCCAGCTGTTCGTCGCGCTCGACTTCTTTCCCGAGGAGCCGAAGTCGGCCGTGCTAAAGCGTGGCGGCCGCGCCGAGATTCCGACCGTTGCCAGCAGCCTGCTGGAACTGCAGGCGACGCTGCTGCGGGTCGCACGCAAGCTGGACAAACTGCCGCTGGAGGCCACGGCCGCGGACCTGCGCAAAGCGCTTAAGGCGCTGGAGCACATGCTGGCCGCAACCGAACGCGCGGTGACGCGGATCGACGGCGATCTGACGCCGCAGGCGGAACGTACGCTGGCCGATCTGAGCCGCACCTTGTCCGGTGTGGAGAAGACTCTGGCTGCCGCGCAGCACAGCCTCGCGGGGGTAGACGGCTTGCTCGCCGGGGATGCGCCGATGCAGCTCGATGTGCGCGAGACGCTGCGCGAGATTTCGCGCGCGGCGGAGGCGCTGCGCAGTCTTGCCGACTACCTCGAGCGCAATCCAGGGGCGATTCTGCGCGGCCGCGGCGAGGCGAGGTCGCAGTGATATCGCGCGGCGTGCTCGCCCTGTCGCTGCTGGCGCTCGGCGCCTGCGCGACGCCGGCAAACACACGCTACTACACCCTTTCCGCCGGGCCGCCTGCGCCGGCAATGGCGGCGAGCCCGGCGCCCGAATACAGCGTCTCGATCGGCCGCGTTACCGTACCGGATGCGCTGGACCGGCAGCAGATGGTGCTGCGCGTCGCGCCCGAGCGCTATGCGATTGTCGACGCGGAGCGCTGGGCTACGCCATTGAAGCGCGAAATCCCGCAGGTAATCGCGGAGCAGATGGGGCTACGCCTGCCAGCGGCGCAGGTCGCCGCGTATTTGCAGTACGGCGGTCAGGACGCGGATTACCGGGTGCTGATCGACGTGCACAGTTTCGAGGCGGTGCCGGGTGAATCCGTCACGCTCGATGCTGCGTGGACCGTGCGCGGCCGCGACGGCGCACTCCTGCGCGAAGCGCGTTCGGTATTCGTGGAACGGGTAAGCGCCGCGGGAACAGGCCCGCTCGTCAGCGCACATGCAAAAGCGCTGGCTGCCCTTGCGGCCGAGATCGCCGCTGCCGTGAACCCGCTCGCGCCGCCGCGTCGATAAGCTCGACCAAAGCGTGCGTATGGAGCTGTTGACTTAAGTCGAATCGCGCGCCAAGCTTTTGTATCGTAGACGTAAAAACAGGTTCGGTGGCATGGGCGATGACGCTTCGGGGTTGGCGTCGTGCGTCGATCATGTTATGCTGAATCCCATCAATATTTGCGACGCTGCATGTCCGGTGACGGACCCGGCGGGGCGCAAGTTCCAGGCAGTTTTTCGCCCGCTACGTCAATTGCGCGGCCAGAGTTCAGTAATTCGCAACATCTTGCTCCGATGCGGCCGCTGCGCGGTGGCGCGAACGATAACCCGATAGGAGAATAATCTTGTTGACCGAACACGACATCTATTTGTTCAGGGAAGGCACTCACGCGCGCTTGTACGAAAAGTTCGGTTGTCATCTGGGCGAGCGTGACGGCGTCGCCGGCGCCCATTTCTCCGTGTGGGCGCCGAACGCGCAGCGCGTTTCGGCCATCGGGGACTGGAACGGCTGGAACCAGGACGCGCATCCGCTGGCCGTGCGTGCGGACGGTTCCGGAATCTGGGAAGGGTTCGTGGCCGGTGTCGCGCACGGGCAGGCATACAAATATTTCATCGATTCGCGCTTCGGCGGCTACCAGGTAGACAAGGCCGACCCCTTCGCTTTTTTCTCCGAAGCGCCACCGAAAACCGGGTCGCGCGCGTGGAAACTCGATTACGACTGGGGCGACGCGGACTGGATGGCGTCGCGCAAGGGGGCCAACGCGCTCGATGCGCCGATGTCGATCTATGAAATGCACCTGGGCTCGTGGCGGCGCGTGCCCGAGGACGGCAACCGTTCCTTGAGCTACCGCGAGATCGCGCAGCCGCTGGCCGAGTACGTGCGCGAGATGGGGTTCACCCACGTCGAGTTGATGCCGGTCACCGAACACCCGTTCTACGGCTCGTGGGGCTACCAGACCACGGGCTACTATTCGCCGACCGCGCGCTATGGCGATCCGGAAGATTTCATGTTCCTCGTCGATACCCTGCATCAGCACGGCATTGGCGTCATTCTCGACTGGGTGCCGGCGCATTTCCCCAGCGACGAACACGGGCTGGGCTACTTCGACGGTACCGCGCTGTATGAACACGCCGATCCGAAGCAGGGTTTCCACCCGGAATGGAAAAGCGCAATATTCAATTACGGCCGCAACGAAGTGCGCGGTTTCCTCGTGTCCAGCGCGCTGTACTGGCTCGACCGCTATCACGTGGACGGGTTGCGGGTGGACGGCGTCGCCTCCATGCTCTATCTGGACTACGGGCGCAAGGAAGGCGAGTGGGTGCCGAACCGCTACGGCGGCAGGGAGAACATCGAGGCGGTCGAGTTCCTGCGCGTGATGAACCAGGCGGTGTATCGCGACCATCCGGATGTGCAGACCATGGCCGAGGAGTCGACCTCCTGGCCGATGGTGTCGCGGCCGGTGTACCTGGGCGGACTCGGCTTCGGCATTAAATGGAACATGGGCTGGATGCACGACACGCTCAAGTACATGAGCCAGGACCCGGTCCACCGCAAGTATCGCCATGACCAGCTGACGTTTTCGATCTGGTACGCTTTTTTCGAGAACTTCGTGCTGCCCTTGTCGCACGACGAAGTGGTCTACGGAAAGGGATCGCTGATCGGCAAGATGCCGGGCGATTCCTGGCGCCAGTTTGCGAATCTGCGCCTGCTCTTCGGCTATATGTGGGGGCACCCGGGCAAGAAACTGCTGTTCATGGGCGGCGAATTCGGCCAGCGGAGCGAATGGGCGCACGAGGGCAGCCTTGAATGGCACGTGCTGCAGTATCCCGAACACGAGGGATTGCGCCGCTGGGTGGCCGATCTCAACCGGCTTTACCGCTCCGAACCCGCGCTGTATCAAGTCGACTTCGATCAATCCGGCTTCGAATGGGTGGACTGCAACGACAGCGAACAGAGCGTGCTCACCTTCCTGCGCCGGCCGCGCGGCGGCGGTGCGCCGGTGCTGGTGATGTGCAATTTCACGCCGGTGCCGCGCGCGAATTACATCGTCGGCGTGCCGCAGGGCGGCTATTGGCGCGAAATCGCGAACAGCGATGCGACGCTCTACGGCGGCAGCGGCGTAGGCAATCTCGGCGGCATCGAGGCGGCGCCGGTCGCGGCGCACGGGCGCTTTCATTCGCTGGCCGTCACCCTGCCGCCGCTGGCGCTGTTGATGTTCAAGCGTGATGGGGCGGCCTAAAATGGCTGAGACCGGAATCGAAATGAACGACGGGCGCATGCGTGCGGTGATCGAACGCCTCACGCCGTCCGTGGACGGGGGGCGCTTCGCCGCCAAGCGCATCGTCGGCGACGAGGTCGTGGTCGAAGCCGACTGCTTCACCGACGGCCACGATACGCTTGCCTGCCTGCTGTTGTGGCGGCGCGAAGGCGAGACCTCGTGGAACGAAACGCCGATGGCGCCCTTGGGCAACGATCGCTGGCGCGGCGGCTTCGTCGCGGCATCCGTTGGCCGCTACCAGTACACGGTCACGTCCTGGGTGGACCATTTCCTGTCCTGGCGCCACGATTTCGCGCGCCGTGTCGAGGACGAAGATGTGCGCGTCGCGGCGCTGGTCGGCGCCGGGCTGATCGAAGGGGCGGTGCAGCGTGCGCAGGGAGAGGATAGGGCGCGCCTGAAGAGCTGGGCGGCGAGGCTGCGCGCCGTCACCGACGCACAGCTGCTCAAGACGCTGGGGCTGGACGAAGAATTTGCCGCCGTTGCCGCAGCTTACCCGGACCGAAGTCTGGCCAGCACCTGCCCGGTCGTGCATCCGCTGATTGTGGACCGCGAGCGCGCGCGTTTTTCCAGCTGGTACGAGCTGTTTCCGCGCTCGGCATCGAGCGAACCGGGGCGGCACGGCACGCTGCGCGATTGCGAAGCGCGACTGCCGGCGATCGCGAAAATGGGGTTCGACGTGCTCTACCTGCCGCCGATCCATCCGATCGGGTGCGTCAATCGCAAGGGCGCGAATAACTCGGTCACCGCGGTGCCCGGCGAGCCGGGTAGCCCCTGGGCCATAGGTTCGGCCGAAGGCGGGCACAAGGCCTTGCATCCCGAGCTTGGAACCATCGAGGATTTCAGGCGCCTGGTCGCGGCCACGCGCACGCACGGCATGGAACTCGCGCTGGACATCGCGTTTCAATGCGCACCGGATCACCCCTATGTCACCGAACATCCGAAATGGTTTCGCTGGCGCCCCGATGGCACGGTGCAGTACGCGGAGAACCCGCCGAAGAAATACCAGGATATTTTTCCGTTCGAATTCGAATCCGAGGACTGGTCAGGCCTGTGGCAGGAACTCGCCGACGTGTTCCGCTTCTGGGCGGACGAGGGTGTGCGCATCTTCCGCGTGGATAATCCGCACACCAAGCCCTTCCCCTTCTGGGAATGGGCGATCACCGAACTGAAGCGCGAGTACCCGGATGCGATTTTTCTCGCCGAGGCATTCACCCGGCCCAGGGTGATGCACCGGCTTGCCAAGCTGGGTTTCACCCAGTCGTACACTTATTTCGCGTGGCGCAATTCCAAATACGAGCTTGTCGAATACTTCACCGAACTCACGCAGGGGCCCGGGCGCGAATACTTCAAGCCCAACGTCTGGCCCAACACTCCGGACATCCTCACCGAGTACCTGCAGTTCGGCGGCCGGCCGGCCTTCATCGTGCGCCTGATCCTGGCGGCAACGCTGGGCGCCAACTACGGCATCTACGGACCGGCGTTCGAACTGCTCGAGGCAGAGCCGCGCGATCCGGGCAGCGAGGAATACCTGGACAGCGAAAAATACCAGATCCGGCAGTGGGACCTGCAGGCGCAGCAAAGCCTCACCGACTTGATCGCGCGCGTCAACCGCGCCCGCCGCGACAACCCCGCGCTGCAGTCCGACGGCTCGCTGCTGTTTTTCCCGATCGATAACGACAGCCTGCTGTGCTACGCCAAGTCCGACGCTACGGCCGAGAATCTGGTGGTGACCGTGGTCAATCTCGATCCGCACCACGTGCAGTCGGGCTGGGTGGAGCTCGATCTGGACGCGCTGGGCATCGACGCGCAGCTGCCCTTCCAGATGCACGACCTGCTC
>JAENXP010000082.1 GCA_016649475.1 Burkholderiales bacterium
CAAGCCGATCATGCTGCCCGGCCGCCACGTCATCAATCTCGGCGTGATTTTCATGATCCTCATCGCGGTGTTCGCGGCACAGATCGCACCTTTCGACCCGGTGGACCCCCACTACGACGCCATGGCGCAGGCGCCGAGCTGGGAGTACTGGCTCGGTACCGACCAGTTCGGACGCGATCTGCTGTCGCGCGTCATCTGGGGCGCACGCACCGCACTGTTTATCGGTTTCACTTCCGCGATCGTGGGCTCCACGCTGGGCTTGGTGCTAGGAGTGACCAGTGCCTATTTCGGCGGTTGGTTCGACCTCCTGTTCCAGCGGGTCATGGACGTGTTCCTCGCGTTCCCGCTGATCATCATGGCGCTCGCCGTGGTCGCGATTTTCGGCACCGGGCCCGTAAACGTGATCATTGCGATCACTATCCCGTTCATCCCGCGTTGCGCCCGCGTGGTGCGATCCAACGCGCTGACAATACGCGAAATGCCCTATGTGGATGCCGCGCGCGCCCTGGGCTACAGCCACACGCGTATCATCCTGCGGCACATGGCGCCGAACTGCATGGCGGTCTATCTGATCATGCTGACCACCTTTCTCGGCCAGGCGATTCTGCTCGAGGCTTCGCTGTCCTACCTCGGCCTCGGCGTGCAGGAGCCCGTCGCGGCCTGGGGCCTGATGCTTCAGGGCGGCGCGGAGGAGTACGCCGAGAGCGCACCCTGGATTGCGATCTTTCCCGGACTCGCGATAACGCTGGCGGTATTTGCCTTCAACCTGTTCGGCGACTCCGTCCGCGATACCCTGGACCCGAAGCTGCGCGCGCGTTAGCCCGGCGCGGCATATCCCTCGGGGCGCGCAGCCATCCATCCGGGCTGCATTACTTTCCTATGCAGAAACGGGAGAATATTTCGCCGAGTAGATCATCAGCGGCAAATTCTCCGGTAATACTGTTGAGCTGTTCCTGCGCCAGCCGCAACTCTTCGGCCAGCAACTCCGGCCGGCTGAAATGCTCACCGGCACGAGCAGCGTGAAGTGCAGCCTCGCGCAACGCCACCAGGTGCCGCTCGCGCGCCATGAATAGGTCTTCCGCGCCCTGCTGCCAGCCGGCGATGGCGAGCAACTCGGCGCGCAGCAAGTCCATGCCCAGGCCGGTCTTGGCCGAGACATGGATACTGATGGAGGTCTGATCGCGCTGTACCCCGGGCGCGCTGCCGGCTAGATCGATTTTGTTGTGCA
Source organism: Burkholderiales bacterium (assembly GCA_016649475.1). Taxonomy (GTDB): domain Bacteria; phylum Pseudomonadota; class Gammaproteobacteria; order Burkholderiales; family SG8-39; genus 2-12-FULL-64-23. The sequence goes on from JAENXP010000082.1 coordinate 1,229, forward strand.
CGAACACGCGTTTCGCCCCCGGCGGAATGCGATCGAGCATCTCCAGGTCCTGCTCGGTCACGCCGGCGCGCGCATCGACCAGCAGCAATACCACGTCCGCCTTGCCGATCTCGCTCCAGGTGCGTTCGATCCCCATGCGCTCGACTTCGTCCTGGGTATCACGCAGGCCCGCGGTATCGACAATATTTAGCGGCACGCCGTCCAGCTGTATCACCTGGCGTACGCTATCGCGGGTGGTACCCGGAATGGCGGTGACGATGGCAAGATCCTCCCCTGCGAGCCGATCCAACAAGCTGGACTTGCCCACGTTGGGCTGGCCCGCCAGCACCACCTGCAAACCGGTGCGCAGCAGGCTGCCCTGGCGGCTTTTGGCGAGCGCTGTCTCGAGCGCGCACACCAGTTTGCCATGGCGCCCCTTGGCGTCGGCGCGATCCAGCGGATCGAGCTCTTCCTCCGGAAAATCGAGCGTCGCCTCCACCAGCATGCGTAGTTCGATCAGTTGCCCTAGCAATTCCTCAATCGCAGCCGAGAACTCGCCGCGCAGCGAGCGCAGCGCGCAGCGGGCAGCGCTGTCGGTGGCGGCCTCGATCAAGTCGGCCACGCTCTCGGCCTGGGCCAGATCGAGTTTGTCATTGAGAAACGCCCGGCGGGTGAATTCGCCCGGCTCGGCCAGGCGCGCACCCAGCTCGAGGCAGCGCTTGAGCAGCATCTGCAGCACCACCACACCGCCGTGGCCCTGAAGCTCGAGGACGTCCTCGCCCGTATAGGAGCGGGGCGCGGGGAAAAATAGCGCGATGCCGTCGTCGATGGCCGCGCCATGCGCATCAAGAAAGGACACCCTCGCGGCCGACCGTGGCGCGGGCATTTTGCCAAGAATCGCCTGCGCCAGCGGCGTCAGATTCCCGCCCGACACCCGTACAACGCCTATGCCGCCGCGTCCTGGGGCGGTGGCTATCGCCGCTATCGGGTCATCGCGCTGAGTCACAGACCAGCCCTTCGATACCTTGTCCCTAAGACCGGGTCCGGGTCAGGCAGGGTCGCGCCACCGGTCAGCGGTGCGCATGGCCTTTGTCGCCCCCGATCATGCGGGTGATCTGCCATTGCTGTGCGATCGACAAAACGTTGTTGACCACCCAGTAGAGCACCAGACCGGCGGGAAAAAAGAAAAACATGAAGCCGAACGCAAAGGGCATGATCATCATGACTTTTGCCTGCACCGGATCGGGTGGCGTCGGGTTCATTTTTGTCTGGAAGATCATTGTGACCATCATTACGATCGGAAGGACACCGACCGGCATGTCTATTCCCGGGATGGTGAACATCCTGTCCGGTGCAGCCAGGTCGTGAATCCAAAACCACGAAGCATGGCGCAGTTCGACGCTGGCGAGCAGCACCCAGTAAAGCGAGATGAACACCGGAATCTGCACGACTATCGGCAGGCAGCCGCCCAGGGGATTGATCTTCTCGGTTTTGTACAAATCCATCATCGCCTGGTTCAGGCGTGCCTTGTCGTTGCCATATTGCTCGCGCAGTTTGGTCATGCGCGGCGTCACCAGCTTCATCTTGGCCATGGACTTGTAGCTCGCCGCCGAAAGCGGAAAAAACACCGCCTTGATCATTACCGTGAGCAGGATGATGGCAACACCCCAGTTGCCCACCCACTTGTGCAGAAACTGCAGCAACCAGAAGATCGGCGCGGCAATCACGGTAAGCCAGCCGTAATCGACGGTCAGGTTCAGACCCGGCGCGATATCCTTCAGGGCCTCCTGTTCCTGCGGTCCGGCATAGAGCGAAACCGAAACACTGCCGCTCGCTTTGGGGGCGATCGCCGGCACGGGAAGGATCACTCCGACAGAAAACAGTTTGTCTGCCAGCGGCTTGGCGTAGTACTCGCGCCGCGTCCCTTCCTTGGGCAGCCAGGCACTGACAAAATAATGCTGCAGCATGGCTACCCATCCGTTGTCCGCGGACTTGGGAAATTTGGCTTTGTCTTTTTCCAAATCCGAGAAGGAAAGCTTTTCAAATTTTTCCTGTTCAGTGTAGATCGCAGGGCCGGTGTAAGTATTCACCATCTTCGGATCGCCCGCGGGCGGGACCTCGTCACGCAGAAACTGGAAGTAGGCATGAGCGGCCAAAGGCTCCGCGCTTTCGTTGACGATTTCATGGGTAATATCGATCACATAGCTCGCGCGATGAAAAGTCAGCGTCTTTACTGTCTTCACCCCCGCGGACCCTGGGGCCTCGAGTCGCACCTCCAGCTTGTCATCTCCGCGTGTAAGCGAATACTCTCGCGCCTCAGCGCTATACGTGGTCTTATGCGTCGGCAAACCGGGGCCGATCAAACCGCTTTGCGCGGCGTAATGGTGCGCCGGTGAAAACAGAACGAAATTCGCCTTCTCGTCCAAGGTATCTTTTTGTTTGAGCAGCTCCAGGCGCACGATATCGCCGCCGAGCAAATCGATATCCGCAACGTAATTATCTGTCTTGACGGTAATTTTCTCGTGTTTTACCTGCCCTGGCAGAGCCGGTGGAATCGCATCGCCAGGCTTTTGCTGCGGCGTCGGGGCTGCCTGCGTCGGAACGCTAGGGCTAGGCACGGTCGCCTGAGCGGCACCCTGTTTTCCGCTTTGCGCAACAGTCTGAACAGGTGGACGGTGATCTTTCTGCCACGCATCCCAAAGAAGCAGCAGAGAGAATGAAAACACGAAAAACAGAATCAGTCGTTGGGTGTCCATTGGGGCTCAGGGTACAGGGTCATAACCGCCGGGATGCCAAGGATGGCAGCGGGCAATGCGCTTTAGCGCGAGCCAGCTGCCGAACCCAGCGCCATACTTATCGATCGATTGCACCGCGTAGTCCGAACATGTTGGAAGAAAGCGGCAACTAGGCCCGAACAGCGGGCTAATGCAGTAGCGGTAAGTCTTGATCAGGGCGAGTAGAAGCTTGCTCACTCTTTCCCCTCTTCCTCGGGCTTGCACCACACGAAAAGCAGCTTCTTGATTTCGGCGCCGCTAGGCTCGCCTCGCTGCGGGTTACGCGCCCTGACTATATAATCACGAGCCTGCAGTTGATGCTGCAATAGCCGGAATGTTTCTCGCGCCAGGCGCCGGAATCGATTGCGGTCAACTGCGCGGGGCCAGGCGTGACGACCCGCAATCACGCCCAAGCGCGGGCCGCTATCGCTAGGTATCGAATGCAAGCGCATGGTATCACCGCTTGTGGAACGGCCGCGGGCGAGCACCGACGTAATTTCCGCCTTGCGGCGCAGTCTTTGCTCCCTGGTGAAGCAGAACTGGGAGCTTGACCTCAAACCGAAAGGCGGGCCCGGCCGCGGGCCCGGCGTGCGCGAATGACCGCGCGACCGCCGCGAGTGCGCATGCGCACAAGAAAGCCATGGGTACGTTTTCTGCGGACTACGGAGGGCTGATAAGTGCGCTTCATATTGGAGTTCTTTCTTGCTTACGACAGAACCCGGCATTTAACCTCAAATTGCTGTTTTCTGTCAACGACATCTTTGCGCCCGACCCGGCAAATGCCTGTGGATAACTTCGCTGTGAAAGGCTAAAATGTTAGCTTGTTTTCGTCTTCAATCCCAAGCATCTCTACATACTAAACAGGGCCATGGAAAGATTCTGGCTTTCCTGCCTGAGCCGCTTAGAAAATGAGCTTCCGGCACAGCAGTTCAATACCTGGATAAAGCCCCTCCGACTAGACAGCAAGACGCCTTCAGGGCAGATTGCTCTCTTGGCGCCGAACCGCTTCGTCCTCGATTGGATTAAGAACCGCTACCTTGCGCGCATCGAGGCGATGGCGGCCGAGTACTTTTCCTCGCCCATACGCGTTAGCCTGGCAATGACGCAATCCGAACCAGCAGCCAGACCGCCTGCAGCCTCGATCACCGAGCCTGCACGCCGGCGTTCCAGCAGTCTCGAAAAAGCTGGCTTGATTCCGGAATTTACTTTCGACAATTTTGTTATCGGCAAGGCCAACCAGCTTGCCCGAGCAGCCGGACTACAAGTCTCCGAGCACCCAGGCACTTCCTACAACCCGCTGTTCGTCTATGGCGGCGTCGGACTCGGCAAGACCCACCTGATTCATGCCGTGGGCAACAATGTACTGGCGCAGCATCCAACCGCCAAAGTCCGCTATCTGCACGCGGCGCAATATATCTCGGACGTGGTTCGCGCCTACCATCAAAAATCTTTCGACGAGTTCAAGCGCTACTACCATTCGCTGGATCTGCTGTTGATCGACGATATACAGTTCTTCAGCGGCAAAGACCGCACACAAGAGGAATTCTTCTATGCTTTCAACGCGCTGATAGAGGCGCACAAGCAGGTCATTATTACCTGTGACACCTACCCCAAGGACATCAATGGAATAGAGGAGAGGCTGAAGTCGCGCTTCTCCTGGGGGCTTTCTGTCGGCATCGAGCCGCCGGAACAAGAGATGCGCGTCGCCATCGTGCTGAAAAAGGCCGAGGCTATCTCGGTGCGCCTGGACGAGGAAATCGCGTTCTTTATCGCCAAACATATCCGCTCCAACGTGCGCGAACTCGAGGGCGCACTGAAAAGCGTCGTCGCTTTTTCCAGATTCAATGGCAAGGACATTTCGCTTGATCTCGCCAAGGAAGCGCTCAAGGATCTGCTTTCAGTACAAAACCGTCAAATTTCCATAGACAATATTCAAAAGACGGTGGCGGATTTCTACAAGATAAAGATTTCCGACATGCACTCGAAGAAACGCAGCCGCAATGTCGCCCGGCCGAGGCAGATGGCCATGGCGCTGGCAAAGGAACTCACTCAACACAGCCTGCCCGACATAGGCGATGCTTTTGGCAATCGCGATCACACTACCGTTCTGCACGCGTGCCGCACGATAGCGTCTCTACGTGAGAAACACAGCGAGATTAACCACGACTACCATGTACTGGAGCAGGTACTAAAAGGATGAAACGCGCTGCTAACAAAGTCGTGGCTTCCTGTGGATTAATCGCGTTTTTTCGCCACGGCCAAATGTATTCACAAACGATAAAAAACCGTCCACAAGGTTATACAAGTAAAACAGACCAGCTAGCTATCTGAATACAAATAGCAATACTGAGATACTCACGGAAAGACGCTGCATTATCATCATTATCAGGAAGATATAATGAATACTATTAAAATAAACAGAGAAGCTTTGCTGGCGCCGCTCTATGCTGTTTCCGGTATTATCGAGCGGCGCCATACCTTGCCGATACTTTCGAATGTTTTGTTGGAGCGCGATGGTACGGACATCACTATCGTCGCCACCGATATCGAGATTCAAATCTCTGCCAAGGCCGTCTGCGACAATCCAGGAGAGGCTAAGGCCATCACCGTAGCCGCGAGGAAACTGCTGGATATCCTGCGAGCTCTGCCCGAACAATCAGAGGTGACTCTGGCGCTGCAGGAGAAAAAACTCCAGGTCAAAGCAGCCAAAAGCCGGTTCAACCTGCAGACCTTGCCGGCGGAGGACTTTCCAAAGCTGTCTCTGGCCGAGGGCGCCAGCAACAAAATGATATTGCCGCAGAAGGTGCTCAAGGACTTGTTTCTGTCGGTGCAATACGCGATGGCGCAGCAGGATATCCGCTACTATCTAAACGGTTTGCTGCTGGTATCCGCAGGCGACAAACTCATCGTTGTGGCCACCGACGGTCACCGGCTCGCGCTGGCGAGCGCGGAGCACAAGATCGAAGGAATGCAAGAAGTGATTTTGCCGCGCAAGACCATACTCGAGTTATCCAAGCTGATGTCCGACAGCGACGAACCGGTCGAAGTGGAATTGTCGCCGACCCAGGCGCGTTTTTCCTTCGGCGGTATCGTTCTTATCTCCAAGCTCGTTGATGGTAAGTTTCCGGATTACACCCGAGTCATACCGACCACGCACAACAAGAAGCTGTTGCTGAACCGAATCGTGCTGCTGCAAGCCCTGCAGCGTGCCGCGATCCTTACCAATGAGAAGTTCAAAGGCGTACGCTGGTTGCTGGTTGATGGTAGCCTGAAGATCATCTGCAGCAACAACGAACAGGAAGAAGCGCAGGAAGAACTGGATGTGGATTATGCCGGCGAGGCGCTGGATATAGGTTTCAACGTCAATTACCTTCAGGACGTGCTGAATAATCTGGACTGCGACGAAGTCGAGTGCGCTTTGGGTGATGCGAACTCCAGCGCCCTGATCACCGTGCCCGGAAACGACAATTTCAAATACGTCGTCATGCCGATGCGCATCTGACGGCTTACGCCTACACCCGGATAACTAACCTTACTCATCGTCAAGTTCGTAACGCAGGTCAAGAGAAGAACAGGAATGAACGACAAAACCAATCCGCAGCATGTAGGCAACGGCGACTATGAAGAAAGCAGCATCAAGGTCCTCAAAGGCCTGGATGCGGTGCGCAAACGGCCCGGTATGTACATCGGCGACACGTCCGACGGTACCGGCTTGCATCACATGGTATTCGAGGTGGTTGATAATTCCATTGATGAAACCCTGGCAGGACACTGTGATTCCATTGAAGTCACGATACTCGCAGATCGTGACTTCAATGGAATCACAGTGTC
>JAENXP010000854.1 GCA_016649475.1 Burkholderiales bacterium
CGGCTCGATATGCAAGCCATGTCGGCGCGCAAGTTCGGACTCAAAGCGGCAAAACACGGACTCTGGATCGCGCTATCGCTGTGGACCGGGTTCACCTTCGTCGGCTATTTCACGCCGATACACCAACTCACCGCCGAAGTCGGCGCCTTGCTGGCTCCGGCAGTACAGGGCGCGGCCCCGGCGCTGGGAGCCTGGGAAATCTTCTGGATCCTGTTTTACGGTTTTGCCACCTACGGCAATGCCGGCTGGATGCGCGAGCAGGTGTGCAAGTACATGTGCCCGTATGCGCGCTTTCAGAGCGCAATGTTCGATCCGGACACGCTCATCATCACCTACGATCCGGAGCGCGGCGAGCCCCGCGGTCCGCGCGCGCGCAACGTCGACGCGAAGTCGCTGGGACTGGGGCATTGCGTCGACTGCGGTGTCTGCGTCCAAGTCTGTCCCACGGGCATCGACATCCGCGATGGCCTGCAATACGAGTGCATAGGCTGCGCCGCCTGTATCGACGGCTGCAACAAGGTGATGGCCAGAATGGGTCTTCCGAAGGGTCTGATCCGCTACACCACCGAAAACGCATTGCTGCAGAAACTGACTCCGCACCAGATCCTGGCACGCTCGCTGCGGCCGCGCGTGCTTGTCTATACCGCGATCCTGTGGACAGTCATCGTTGCTATCGGAGTCACCCTTTACCTGCGCGTGCCGCTGAAGGTCGATGTGATCCGCGACCGGGCGAGTCTGTCGCGCGAGGTCGACGGGCGCTGGGTGGAAAACATCTATCAGCTGCAGATCATGAACACGCAGGAAGCGCAGCACCGTTTTGTCATCCGCGCCAGCGGGGCGCAGACGCTGCAGGTGCTGGGCGCCGACGCGGTCGAGATAGACGGCGCGGCTACGCGCATGGTGCCGGTGCGCCTGCGCGTCGACAAAGGAAAGCTGCCGGCCGGATCGCATAAAATCGAGTTTGAGGTGGCGGCGGCCGACGATGCGGCCATCGTTGTGCGCGAACGTTCCATATTTCTGGTGAGGTGATGCAGCTATGAATGCGAACGGCGTGCGCGCGCAACCCTGGTACCGCGAGCCCTGGCCCTGGATCCTGATGGCCGGTCCGGCGATAGTCGTTGTAGCGGGCCTGGTCACCGCCTGGCTGGCGGTGCGCAGCGATGACGGGCTGGTGTTCGATGATTATTACAAGCAGGGCCTGGCGATCAATCAGACTCTCAGCCGCACCGATGCCGCCGCGCGCCTCGGCATCGAAGCCGAACTCCATCTCGTCGACGGCCGTGTGCGGGTGCTGCTCGCTGCCGCGGTACCCGGCGCGCTGACCCTGCGGCTGGCGCATCCGACCCGTGCCGGGATGGATCAGAGCCTTGTGCTTGCCAAGGTCGGGCAGGGGGTCTACGAGGGGCAGCTGCAGCCCCTGCGGGCCGGGCGCTGGCATGTCGTTCTGGAGCAGCGCGACTGGCGCCTCGCAGGCGTCTGGATAGTGCCGGCGGCGGGCGCGTTGACGCTCGGCGGGCATGCGCCGCCGCCGGCGGGCGCA
>JAENXP010000531.1 GCA_016649475.1 Burkholderiales bacterium
CCCACGAGGAAGGCGTCGACTCCCCTGGAACGCATCCAGGACACGTCCTCGCGCGTGCGCACGCCGCTCTCGGTAATCACCACCCGCCCCGGCACGATGCCCGGCAACAGCTCGAGCGTGGTTTCCAGCCGGGTCTCGAAACTGCGCAGATTGCGGTTGTTGATGCCGATGAGCGGGGTGCGCAGTGCCAGCGCGAGGGCCAGCTCTGCGGCGTCGTGTACTTCGACCAGCACCGCCATGCCCAATTCGTCTGCCGCAGCCTCCAGCTCCTGCATGCGAGCGACATCGAGGGCCGCTGCGATCAGCAGGATGCAATCCGCACCCGTAGCGCGCGCCTCGTACACCTGGTAGAGCTCGAGCATGAAATCCTTGCGCAGCACCGGCAATGCGCAGGCGTTTCGCGCCGCCGCCAGATACTGCGGCGCGCCCTGAAAAAAATCGCGGTCGGTCAGCACCGACAGACAGGCCGCCCCGTGCGCGGCATAGCTCGCCGCGATCGCGGCCGGATCGAAATCCGCGCGCAGCAGGCCCTTGCTCGGGCTGGCCTTCTTGATTTCGGCGATGACCGCCGCCTGGCCGAGGGCGATTTTTTCCCTTAACGCGCCGGTGAAATCGCGCGCCGGTGGCGCCGCGCGCGCCTCGTCGCGCATGCGCGCCAGCGGCTTCGCGCTTTTCGCCTGCGCGATCTCTTCGGCTTTGCGCGCGAGTATTTTGTTGAGTATGTCGGACATCGCCTGCCGCTGGCTCAAGCCTAGCTCTTGCCGCCCAGCTTCTGCGTCAGCTGCACGAACTTGTCCAGCTTCGCTCGCGCGGCGCCGCTGGCAATGGCTTCGAACGCCTGTTCCACGCCCTCTTCCATGCTCGCCGCTTGATCCGCGACGTAGATCGCGGCACCGGCGTTGAGCGCGACGATATCGCGTGCGGCGCCGGGTTTGTTGTCGAGGACGCCCAGCACCATGGCGCTCGACTGCTCCACCGTTTCCACGCACAGCGCGCGCGGGTCGTGCAGGGGCAGGCCGAAGCGCTCCGGATGCACCGTGTACTCCTCGATGCGGCCGTTCTTCAGTTCGCCGATCATGGTCTTGCCACTGATCGAAATCTCGTCCTGGCCTTCGAGCCCGTACACCGTCATCGCGTGGCGCGCCTCCAGGCGCTGCAGCACGCGGATCTGGATCCCCACCAAGTCGGGATGGAACACGCCCATCAGCTGGGTCGGCGCGCTGGCCGGGTTGGTGAGCGGCCCGAGTATGTTGAAGAGCGTCCTCACTCCCAGCTCGCGCCGTACCGGCGCGGCGTGCTTCATCGCCGAGTGGTGGTTGGGCGCGAACATGAAGCCGACGCCGGCCTCGTCGATGCACTGCGCCACCTGCGCAGGCGCCAGGTTGATGTTCACCCCCAGCGCCTCGAGCACATCGGCGCTGCCCGACTGCGAGGACACCGCGCGCCCGCCATGCTTGGCCACGCGCGCCCCGGCGGCGGCGGCGACGAAAATCGCGGCGGTCGAGATGTTGAAAGTGCGCGCGCCGTCGCCACCGGTGCCGACCACATCCACCAGCTTGTGCGCGTCTTTCACCACGACCCTGGTGGCTAGCTCGCGCATCACCTGGGCCGCTGCGGTGATCTCGCCTATGGTTTCCTTTTTCACGCGCAGCGCGATGGTGATGGCCGCGATCATCACCGGCGAGATCTGCCCGCTCATGATCTGACGCATCAAGTCGAGCATCTCGTCGTGAAAGATTTCGCGGTGTTCGATTACCCGCTGCAGCGCTTCCTGTGGCGTCATGGACATGGTTCTACTCCTGTCGGAGAAAGTTGGTAAGCAGCGCGTGGCCGTGTTCGCTGAGGATCGACTCCGGATGAAACTGCACGCCCTCCAGCGCGAACTGCGTGTGCCGCACGCCCATGATTTCACCGTCCTCGCTCTCGGCGGTGACCACCAGACAGGCGGGCAGGCTCGCGCGCTCGATCGCGAGCGAATGATAACGGGTCGCCACGAAAGGCGAGGGCAGGCCGGCGAACACGCCCTTGCCGTCGTGGCTGATATTGGAGGTCTTGCCGTGCATCACCCGGCCCGCGTGCACGACGCGCCCGCCCAGGGCCTCGCCTATCGCCTGATGCCCCAGGCACACACCCAGGATGGGCAGTTTGCCGGCGAACTCGCGCACCAACTCCACCGAGATGCCCGCCTCCCTGGGCGTGCACGGGCCGGGCGAAATGACGATGCGCGCAGGCGCCAGCGCGGCGATTCCTTTGATGTCGATGGCGTCGTTGCGCACCACGCGCACCTCCTCGCCCAACTCGCCGAAATACTGCACCAGGTTGTAGGTGAAGGAATCATAATTGTCGATCATTAAGAGCATGATCAGTTCTCCAGCCGGCTGTCCAGGCCGCCTGCCGCCATTTCCGCCGCGCGCAGCACGGCGCGCGCCTTCGATAGCGTCTCCTGCCATTCCGACGCCGGATTGGAGTCGGCGACTATGCCCGCGCCCGCCTGCATGTGCAGCACGCGGTCCTTGATCAGCGCGGTGCGCAGCGCGATGGCGAGATCCATGTCGCCGTGAAAGCCGAGGTAGCCGACCGCGCCGGCATAGATGCCGCGCTTCACCGGTTCCAGTTCGTCGATGATTTCCATCGCGCGCACCTTGGGCGCGCCCGACACCGTGCCCGCGGGAAAACTCGCGCGCAGCACCGCCATCGCGTCCAGCCCGTCGCGCAGCCGGCCTTCGACGTTGGAGACGATGTGCATCACATGCGAATAGCGTTCGATCACCATGTTCTCGGTCACGCGCACG
>JAENXP010000567.1 GCA_016649475.1 Burkholderiales bacterium
CGCATCACGTCCATGGGATGGGCCGAGGCCGGCACCCACTCGAGCGCCGCCTTGACGTTGGCCGGCAGGCCGCGCAGGGACTTGAGCTTGAGCTTGTAGCCTTCCAGCTCCGCTTGCGTGGGCAGCTTGCCATGCACCAGCAGATAGGCGATTTCCTCGAATTCGCAGGCATCGGCGACGTCGAGGATGTCGTAGCCGCGGTAGTGCAGGTCGTTGCCGGTGCGGCCGACGGTGCACAGCGCGGTGTTGCCGGCGGTTATGCCGGAGAGTGCGACGGATTTCTTCGGCTTGGGCGCGGCCGGGTTTGGAGTCTCGTTCATTTCTTCTCCTTTGCGAAAAGTTGGTCCAGCTTGGTTTCGTAGGCGTGATAGTCGAGATAATCGTACAGCTCGTTGCGGGTCTGCATCGTTTCCACGACGTTCTTCTGCGTGCCCTCGCGGCGCACCGCCTGGTAGACGGCGAGCGCGGCCTTGTTCATCGCGCGAAACGCCGATAGCGGATATAGCGCGATGGCGACCTTGGCCGAGCGCAGTTCGTCCACCGTGAACAGGGGCGTAGCGCCGAATTCGGTGATGTTGGCGAGTATCGGCACGTTTACGGCAGCTGCAAACTTGCGGTACATGGGGAGTTCGGTCATGGCCTCGGGAAAGATCCCGTCGGCGCCTGCCTCGACGCAAGCCACGGCGCGCTCTATCGCTCGTTCCAGACCTTCGACGGCAAGCGCGTCGGTGCGTGCCATGATGAAAAAATCGGGATCGGTCCTGGCGTCGACCGCAGCCTTGATGCGGTCGACCATTTCCTCTTTGGACACGAGTTCCTTGCCCGGCCTGTGGCCGCAGCGCTTGGCGCCGACCTGGTCCTCGATGTGCATCGCGCCGGCGCCGTATTTGACCAGGGATTTCACCGTGCGCGCGACATTGAAGGCGCTGGAGCCGAAGCCGGTGTCCACGTCGACCAGCAGCGGCAGCGAGCACACATCGGTGATGCGGCGTACATCGGTGAGCACATCGTCCAGGTTGCTGATGCCGAGGTCGGGCACCCCCAGGGAGCCCGCAGCGACGCCGCCGCCGGAGAGGTAGATGGCCTTGTAGCCGCTGCGTTCGGCCAGCCGCGCATGGTAGGCGTTAATGGCGCCGATTACCTGCAGCGGCTGTTCTTCCTTCATCGCGGCGCGAAACCTCGCTCCGGCTGACATCTGCTTTGCCATATGTGCCTTTCAAAAAGCGTTGCAAAAATCGGGCGCAGCATCCCGCCTGGTGCACTGCGGACGCAAGGGCAATTTCGGTGTTTCCGAGACGGCCTCCAACACACCCGAGCGCAAGAGTCTACGGCCGTCGCCAGCCGGATACTTTAACGCAGGTCAAATGCTAGCGCCTTAATCGGGGAGGTCACTGTCGCCGGCGCGACAGACTGCCTGCGGGTCGGCTGAAAAACGCGCGGCCCGTCCCGGGCTGCGGCAGGGGTGAGCGTGCGCGCTCCGGAGTCAGCGCGACGCGGCCGGCGCCATGCTCGCGCATCGGGAAGACGGGGAGGGAGGGCGCCCCTGTACGGGGCCTGGCCGGGATGCACGGCCGCGACGCGGCGTGGCGGCGGGCGATCCGGAAATTCGGCAGGCAATTTCCGGATCGTTGCTTCGCTGTCGGCGCGGGATCAGCCGAGCAGATGCTTCACGCCATCGCGCTCTTCATGCAATTCCTTGAGCGTGGCGTCCATGCGGGTGCGGCCAAATTCGCTGATCTCAATGCCCTTGACGACCTTGAATTCGCCGTTCCTGCAGGTCACGGGCTGGCCGTAGATCACGCCTTCGGCTATGCCGTAGCTGCCATCAGAAGGAACGCCCATGGAAATCCAGTCACCCTCGGGCGTCCCCAATGCCCAGTCGCGCATATGATCGATGGCCGCGCTGGCCGCGCTGGCAGCCGAGGACAGTCCGCGTGCGGCGATGATGGCGGCGCCGCGCTTTTGCACCGTGGGGATGAAATTGGTTTCCAGCCAGGCCTGGTCGTCGATCAGGGACCAGACTTTCTTGCCGTCGGCCTCGGCCTGGAACAGGTCGGGGTACTGCGTCGCAGAGTGGTTGCCCCATACGGTCATTCTGCGCAGGCTGGTGACCGGTTTGCCGATCTTCGCGCCGATCTGGGAAAGCGAGCGGTTGTGGTCCAGGCGCATCATGCCGGTGAACTGCCGCGGCGACAGGCTGGGCGCATTTCTCATCGCGATCAGTGCGTTGGTGTTGGCGGGATTGCCCACCACCAGGACCTTGACCTTGCGGCTCGCGACGGCATCCAGCGCCTTGCCCTGGGGCACGAAGATCGCGCCATTGGCTTCGAGCAAGTCCTTGCGCTCCATGCCGGCTGTGCGCGGGCGTGCGCCGACCAGTATGGCGTAATCTGCATCCTTGAACGCCGCCATCGGATCGGAGGCGGCGGACATGCTCGCGAGCAGGGGAAAGGCGCAGTCGTTGAGTTCCATCATCACCCCGGCAAGTGCCTTCTGCGCCTTATCGTCCGGGATTTCCAGCATTTGCAGTATGACCGGCTGGTCCTTGCCGAGCATGTCGCCGGCGGCGATGCGAAACAGAATGCTGTAAC
>JAENXP010000490.1 GCA_016649475.1 Burkholderiales bacterium
CGTCTGTATCCGCCACCAAGCCGGTTGCCAGCTGAACCAGGTTTTGATCGTAGTATCCAATAGTTCGAACGGCACATTGACGAGCCGTTTCAAGTAACTAGAGTTTAGAAGTATCAGTTTTAGACAAGTCGCTTGTTTCAGGCAGAGTTCGCTCGACTGCGGGTGTTGCAGTGCAAGCTCGCTTGGGCAGCACGGACGCGAGCTTCCATCTATCATAAGGAGCGGGCGTTCTTACGACTGCGTCACGCAATGACGTGATTCAGATTTTTTTTGCACGTTGGCGTTCTTATCGTTAGGAGGTAGCACATGGACAACCTTAAACAGTTTGCCGTGCGGACCTACGCTTTTTCGACCGCATTCCTGCATAACGGCTTGGCGGCGTTCGGGGCTGTCGCGGTCATAGCCCTGTTGATGGGTGCTCGCCCGGCCGTTGATGAGGGTGCACAGCCAGAATCGGCACCCGCAGCGTCCGTTGGCACCATTCGCCACGAAGGGATTTCCTTGCTCGTCTCTGCTGCCGATACCGAAAACCCGGAGTACCGCACCCTGGCCGCATACCTCTCGCGCCGCTACAGAGTAGCGCAGGACGCGACCGAACAGCTGGTTGGAGCGGCGCATCAGGCTGGCATCCGCACCGGGGTGGACCCGCTGCTGATTCTGGCGGTGATAGCGGTCGAATCGCGTTTCAATCCGATCGCGGAGAGCGTAGTGGGCGCCAAGGGTCTGATGCAGGTGATTCCCAAGTACCATCAGGACAAGCTCGACGCGCTCGGCGGCGAGGACGCTGTATTTGATCCCGTGACCAACATAATGGTCGGAGCGCGCATACTCAAAGATGCCATGCGCCGCGGCGGCGGATTGATGCCCGGTCTGCAGCTCTACAATGGTGCTTTCGCAGATGAAAGCCAACGGTACGCGCAGAAAGTGATGGCTGAAAAACTGCGCATGCAGCAGATGCTCAGTCGATCCCGGCCCCGCACGGCCGCCTAGGGAGCGGCACCCCAGGCGCCGCGCCTGCGGCGCTCGTTTCGGTCCTGCGCCAGGCGGCCGCCGGCGCTCAGCCGGCTAGAAATTTCCGCAGCCGGCGCACGCCTTCCTCCAAATCCGCCAGTGAACGCGTATAGGCGAAGCGCACATAGCGCTCAGCCTGGTTCATGCCAAAATCCTTTCCCGGCGTGATCGCCACGCCAGCTTCCTCCAGCAAGTTCAGGGCGAATTTTCCGCTGTCGGCAGAGAAGCGCTCGATCCCGGCATAAATGTAGAACGCTCCTTCCGGTGTCACCGGTATAGAGAATCCCAGTTCGCGCAGTGCAGGCACCAAAAAGTCGCGCCGCCGCTTGAATTCGCCGCGGCGCTGCTCCAGGGTTGCCGTTGTTTCCGCACAAAACGCGGCAATGCCTGCGTACTGGGCCGGGGCCGAAGGGCAGATGAAAGCGTTCTGGGCAAAGGTCTCGACCTCGCGCACGCATTCCTCGGGCATCACCAGCCAGCCCAGACGCCAGCCGGTCATGCTGAAATACTTGGAAAAGCTGTTCACCACGAAGATGCGGTCCGAGTGTGCGAGCGCGCTGGCGAAGTCGCTCGCGTAGGTAAGCCCCTGATAGATCTCGTCAACAATCGTGACCCCGCCGCGCGCCTGCACCGCCTCGATGATGGCGCGCATCTCGTCGGGCGCGATCATGGTACCGGTGGGATTGGATGGCGAGGCAATCAGGACACCGCGCGTTTTCTCCGACCAGTTGGCCTCGATCAGCTCACGGGTCAGCTGGTACTGCGTTTGCGGCCCGACCGGGATGCTATTTACCCTGCCCTCGAAAAAGCGCACAAAGTGGCGGTTGCACGGATAGGCCGGGTCGGGCATCAGTATCTCGTCGCCCGGATTGACCAGCACTCCAGCGGCGATCAACAGCGCACCAGACGCGCCGGCAGTCACCGCAATGCGGGAGACCGGCACTTCCAGGTGATAGCGCTCGCGGTAATGCAGCGATATCGCATGGCGCAGTCGCGGCATGCCCAGCGCCGAGGTGTAGTGAATCGGGTTTTGCTTCAATGCCTCGATGCAGGCGGCGATCACCGGATCCGGCGCAGTGAAGTCGGGTTCGCCGATCTGCATCTGCACGATATGCCTGCCTTGCGCCTCCAGTTCCTTCGCGCGATTCCATATTTCCATTACCTGGAAAGGCTGGATTTCTGCCATTCTGCGGGCGAGCGACATAACTATATTATGACACCGCTCGAGCCTGTAGCCGTAACGGTTTGCGCGGTTTCAGGCAGCTATTGGACCCGCGCGGCTATGTGTACGGTGGGCCACGGCGTTAGCGTTCCATCGATCGCAGGACTATAATTCGGACCTCCGATAGCAGGCTCATACCTAGGAAGAATAATGGAAGATCAACTGCGCAAGGCTGCCCTCGACTATCACCGGCTGCCCAAGCCGGGCAAGATTTCCGTTACACCAACCAAGGCACTCACCAACCAGCGCGACCTTGCATTGGCGTACACGCCGGGCGTCGCGAAGGCGTGTGAGGAGATCGTGCGTGAGCCGGCCGAGGCGCGAAATCTGACCGCGCGCGGCAACCTCGTTGGCGTCATCACCAATGGCACGGCCGTGCTGGGACTGGGCGCGATCGGTCCGCTCGCGGCCAAGCCGGTCATGGAAGGCAAGGCGGTGCTGTTCAAGAAGTTCGCCGGCATCGACTGCTTCGATATCGAGGTGAACGAGCTCGATCCGGTCAAGCTGGTCGAAGTGATCGCTGCGCTGGAGCCGACCTTCGGCGGCATCAACCTCGAAGACATCAAGGCGCCGGAGTGCTTTTACGTCGAGAAAATGCTGCGCGAGCGCTTGAAAATACCGGTATTCCACGACGACCAGCATGGTACGGCGATCATCGTAGGCGCTGCGATTCTCAACGGCCTGCGCGTGGTCGGCAAGGACATCGCCAAGGTCAAGCTCGTGGTCTCGGGCGCTGGTGCAGCGGCGCTGGCCTGCCTTGACCTTCTGGTGAGCCTGGGCATGAAGATGGAGAACATCTGGGTCTCCGACATCAAGGGCGTGGTCTACGCCTGTCTCTTATACACATCTCCGAGC
>JAENXP010000728.1 GCA_016649475.1 Burkholderiales bacterium
CCGGCACCATTGCCGGCTGGCTGCAGCGCCGTTACCGGCTGCCGGCTATTGACCCGCAGCGCGAGGTACTGCCGGTCAATGGCTCACGCGAGGCCCTCTTCTCCTTCGCCCAATCCGTGATCGATCCGACCGGCGATGCCCTGGTGGTCAGTCCCAACCCCTTCTATCAAATCTACGAGGGCGCGGCCCTGCTGGCCGGAGCGACACCCCATTTTGTCGAACAATCAGCCGCCAACGGCTTCCTGTGCGACTGGTCAGGGGTCACGTCCGCGGTCTGGGCACGGACCCAGTTGCTGTACCTGTGCTCGCCGGGCAATCCCACCGGCGCGGTGATGCCGCTGGCGCAGTGGGCCGAGCTGCTGGAACTGCGCGAGCGGCATGGTTTTGCCATTGCCGCCGACGAGTGCTACTCGGAGATCTATTTCGAGGAGGACTGTCCGCCGCTTGGCGCCCTCGAGGCGGCACACCAGCTTGGCGCCGGCAATCGCGGCATCGTGATGTTCTCGAGTCTTTCCAAGCGCTCCAACGCTCCCGGAATACGCTCGGGCTTCGTGGCTGGCGACCCGGAACTGATCGCGCCGTTCCTGCACTACCGCACCTACCACGGCAGCGCCATGGGGCCGGCAATCCAGCACGCCTCGACTGCCGCCTGGAACGACGAGCAGCACGTCCGTGACAACCGGGCCCTGTATCGCGCCAAATTCGACGCCGTGACTCCGCTGGTGGCGAGCGTGCTCGGCACCGCGCGGCCCCAGGCCGGCTTCTACCTCTGGGCGCGCGTCCCTGGCGACGACGATGTCACTTACTGCCGCGAGTTGTACCGTCAATATAATGTCCTGACACTCCCGGGAAGCCTGCTCGGACGCCAGATCAATGGTCACAATCCGGGCCGCGGCTATATCCGGATAGCGCTGGTCGACACGCTCGAAAACTGTGTCGAGGCCGCGCAACGCATCGTTGAATTCCACTCCACCAACCAGACAAAACCATGAGCAACCTCCAAGAGATTATCGAACAGGCCTGGGACAACCGCGCGGGCATCGACGCCAAGAGCGCAACCGGCGAATTGCGCGACGCGGTGGCCCACGTCATCGCCGAACTGGATGCCGGCCGGGTCCGGGTGGCGCAGAAGGTCGACGGCCAGTGGATCGTCAACCAGTGGATCAAGAAGGGCGTGTTGTTATCGTTCCGGCTTGATGACAACCAGCCGATGGGCTCTGGCGCCTTGCAGTTCTACGACAAGGTGCCGACCAAGTTCGCGAGTTACGACGCCGGGGACTTCGCCAAGGGCGGCTTTCGGGTGGTGCCACCGGCGGTCGCCCGCCGCGGTTCATTCATCGGTCGCAACGTGGTGTTGATGCCCTGCTATGTGAACATCGGTGCTTATGTTGACGAAGGCACCATGGTAGACACCTGGGCAACCGTGGGGTCCTGTGCCCAGATCGGGCGCAATGTTCACCTCTCAGGTGGGGTTGGCATCGGTGGAGTCCTCGAACCGCTTCAGGCCAACCCGACGATCATCGAGGACAACTGTTTCATCGGCGCCCGTTCCGAAGTGGTGGAAGGGGTTATCGTCGAGGAGAACTCGGTGATTTCGATGGGTGTCTTTCTCGGACAGAGCACGCGGATCTATGACCGGGCTACCGGCAAAGTGAGCTACGGCCGCATTCCGGCGGGTTCTGTGGTGGTTTCCGGCACCCTGCCGTCATCCGACGGCGTGGTGAATCTTTACTGCGCGGTGATCGTCAAGCGGGTCGACGCGCAGACCCGGTCGAAGACCGGGATCAACGAGTTGCTGCGAGGCGACTGAGGAACCAAGCCATGATGGACCGCATGCTGCAGTTGATGGCCGAACGCAAGGCGTCGGACCTGTTCCTGTCGCCCAATTCCCCGGTGATGGTCAAGATCAACGGCGTCGTTGCGCCGGTCAGCGAGC
>JAENXP010000665.1 GCA_016649475.1 Burkholderiales bacterium
ACGCATCCCGCACGATCCCCGCTTCCACCGCGGCTTCCAGTCCCTGCGAATAGCTGTAGGCGCCGACCGGCTGGGCCGGGCTGGCGAGTTGCAGCAAGCGGATCAGGGCGAGGTCGGTGCTCACGCGGCACAGGGGTCGGGTTGCTCCACGTGAAGGAGCGCCTCGCCGCCCGTGCATCCGCTTGTCTGTGGCGCGAAACAAGGACCGGCCATGCTCACCATCCGCCGAATCGCGGCCAGACGGCGCTGATCTCGTCCGCCGCGCCGCGCACCACCTGATAGACCGAATGCTGCGCGCCGGTGGCGCAGGCATGGTTCGGCAGGATGCGCACCAGGGCGCCGACCGGCAGATCAGGCAGGGCGCCGCCTGCACCCGGGCGCAGGGCGAGGATGCCGTGCTCCTGGTTGGCATCGGTCATGATGAGATCCGGCCAGGGCTTGCCGCGCGCATCGCAAACGATGCCGTAGCCCTGATCGATTTTCTGCTTCATGGTGCCGCGGTCGCGCGACATCGCCATCCACCCCGCGTCGACGATGATCCAGCCTTTCTCGCGCTGGTGGCCGACGACTGCGCCGAGCACCGAGACTGCGATGTCCTCGAGCGTACACACGCCGATGCCGGCCATCACCAGGTCGCAGAACATGTACACGCCGGCGCGCACTTCGGTGACGCCGGCAAGGTCTTCGGCAAAGGTCGCGGTCGGCGTCGAGCCTACGCTCACCACCGGGCAGGGCAGGCCGGCGCTGCGCAAGGCATGGGCGGCATCCACCACGGCATCGCGCTCCTGAATCGCAATCGCCTTGATGCCGTCCACCGTGTCCTTGTTGTACGAATTGCCTGCGTGGGTCATGACGCCGCGCAACTCGCAACCGCCCTGGACGAGAACCTGGCCGACTTCGAGCAAGGCACGCTCGCCGGGCGCCATGCCGGAGCGGTGGCCGTCGCAGTCGATTTCTATCAGAACCGGAATGCGATCGCCCGCCTTGCGCGCATGCGCCGCCAGGGCTTTTGCTGCCTCGATGTTGTCGAGAATGACCGTAAGCCGGGCGCCGCGCTGGCGCAGCGTGCTGAGGTGCTCGAACTTGTTGGGCGTGATGCCGACCGCGTAAAGGATGTCGCGTATGCCGTGGCCGAAGAAATATTCTGCTTCTTTCAGCGTCGACACGGTGATCGGGTCGTCCGGCCCGCGCAGCACCCGCCGCGCCACGTCTATCGATTTCGCCGTCTTCAAATGTGGGCGCAGGGCCACGCCCAGCCGGTCCAGGTGTGCGCGCATGCGCGCGACATTGCGTTCGAGCTTTGCCTCGTCGAGAAGCAGGCAGGGGGTTTCGAGTTGCGCCAGCTTCATGTGCGTTTGGTCCAGATCGCTCCCGCGGTTCGCGCGTACACCTGTTTCCTATTCCTTCTGCTGGTACTGGTGAATTCTTCCGCCATGTCCAGCCTCATCGTGGTGACCGTGGCCGCCGCCATAGGCGCCGGACTCGGGCTCGAACGGCGCGTCGATTTCCTCGATTTTCGCACCCAGCCCGGTCAGCATGTCGCCGAGCACGTGACCCGCGGCGATGCGCAGGTAGCCCTCGCCGATTTCCACTGGCACATGGCGATTGCCCAGATGGTAGGCCGCGCGCGTGAGCTCGAAGCGGTCGGCGCAGACGATGTGCATCACTTTCTCCGCCGCCGCCGCTACGCGCACCACGCGCCCATCATCGCTCTTCAGGTGTTCACCGCCGCGCAGCATCGCGCCGCGCTCCGTTCGGAGCACAGCTTCCTCGCCCGAGGCGAGCCGGGTGCGCAAGCGGCTTCTGATGCGCAGGTCGTAGGGCAGCAGCAGTTCACCATAGGGTTCGGCCACGGGATCGCAGCGCTGGATCAGGGTCAGCATGAGCGTCTGCGGCTGTTCGGCACGCTATTCAAAACAGGAAATAGCGCTGCGCCAGCGGCAGCACTTGCGCCGGCTCGCACTCGAGCAGCTTGCCGTCGGCCTTGACTTTGTAGGTCTCGGGGTCGACCTCGATTTTCGGCATGTACTGATTGTGAATCATGTCCTGCTTGCCGATCTTGCGCGTATTGCGCACGGTCACCAGCGGTTTTTTCAGGCCCAGAGACGAAATCTTGGGATTTTTCAGCGCCGCCTGCGACACGAACGTGACCGAG
>JAENXP010000229.1 GCA_016649475.1 Burkholderiales bacterium
AGCAGCGGTTCGTACATGAACCACAAGGTTTTCTCACCCGGCGCGGTCACGCATTTCACCTGTTCGTAGATGCGGAACGAGACGAAGCTGCCGGTGCTGGTATCGGTGGCTTCGGCGACGCCGGTCTGCAACGCGTTATAGACTTCGTTGCTCGGGATCGAGATGATCGAGGCACCCGCTGCCTGCCACATCGCGGCAAATGTAGCGCCCGCCGACCGGGTCTTCAAACCCTTGATATCTTCCGGTTTGCGGATGCAGCCGGTCTTGGATGCGACCGCACCGGCGAGCCACGCGTCAGCAAGCACCATCACGCCAGCATTCTCGATTTTCGCCTTGATGTCCTTCATGAATTTCGAATCGTTCAGGCGCGCGGCGCGCTCGTGACTGCGCACCAGACCGGGCATCAGCGTGGCACCGAATGCGCGCACCTTGCCGCTGGCGTAATCGAGCGGAAAAGAGGAAATATCGAGCTGGCCATTGACCAGCGCATTCCATTGTTCCTTCGGTTTGAACAGGGCCGCGCCGGGATAGACCTGTATCTCCAAACCGACGTTGGCCGCCTTGGCTTCGCGCGCGACGATTTGCACCATCTCGTCGCGTGCATCGCCTTTGCCGCCGGGGAACTGGTGTGAGGCGCGCAGCGTGACGTTGGCAGCGAGCGCGGAGCCGCTCACCGCTGCCGTGGCCAGCGCCGCCATGATGCCGATGTGTTTTAGCTTGATCATTGGTACTTCCTCCAGATTTGTCGAAGTGGTCTATGTTTTTGGTGCATCCCCGGTGGGCCCCGGTATGGCTATCACTGTGAGCTCAGTGGACGGCGACATTTTAGGCCGCCGCGGGCGAGGACACAAAACTATCGGCATTGCGCCGCAGCATTTTCATGCTGCATCCGACATCCGTTTGCCTTCGAGCTGCGGCTTCTGCTTCGCCAGAAACGCCTGGCTGCCGGTGCCGCACTGCGCGATGCAGTGCCAGTCGTCGTCGGCTTCGCACACTGCTTACGTTTACCCGTAGAAGAGTTGCACCAGCGCGAGGCCGGTGATCGGTACGTAAGTGATCAACATCAGCAAGGCGAACAGTACGCCGATGAAATAGATATTGACCTTGCTGACATCCCACACGCTCGCCTTGGCGATGGAGCAGGCCACCATCAGCACGCTGGCTACCGGCGGGGTCTGCTGGCCGATGGCGAGGTTAAGTGTGACAACCAGCCCGAAATGTATCGGGTCGATCCCCGCTGCGTGCACCAGCGGCATCACCACCGGCACTACCAGAATGATCGCAGCAGCCGAATGCAGGAACATACCCAGCAGCAGGAACACCACGTTCAGCAGCGCGAGGACGAAATACTGGTTGGTCGTAAGATCGGAGACCGCTTTCGCCAGGTTCTGCGGCGCCTGGATCTCGGTCAGATACGAGCCCAGCAAGGCCGAGGCCGCCACCAGCAGCATTACCACCGCGGTCTGCACGCCGCCGTCGATCATGGTGATCTTGAGCTGCTTCAGGTCGAGCTCGCGGTAAACCACCATCCCGAGGAACAGCGCCGCCACCACCGCCAAGGCGGCGCCCTCGGTGGCCGTCACGAAGCCGCCGAATATGCCGCCGAGGATGATGATCGGCAGCACGAACGACCAGGACGCCTCGCGAAAAGAACTGCCCAGGCGCCTCCAATTGAATTTTTCCTCGATCGGCAGGTTGTAGCGGCGCGCGAATCCATAGGCCGCGCCCATGAGGCCCAGGCCCCCGAGGATGCCGGGAATGATGCCTGCGACGAACATTTTCACCACCGAAGTTTCGGCCATGACCGCATACAGAATCATCGGGATCGAAGGCGGAATGATGATCGCGAGCGTGGCCGCCGAGGACATCACCGCCGCCGCGAGCGGCGCAGGATAACCCTTGGACTTCATTGCCGGAATCAGGATGGGCCCGAGTGCGGCGATCCCTGCTACGGCGGAACCCGAGAGCTCGGCGAAGAACATTGAAGACCCTATGCCCACCATCGCCAGACCGCCGCGGATGAATCCGAGCAGCGCGGAGGCGAAGTTGATCAGCCGCCTGGAGATGCCGGAGGAGTTCATGATGGCGCCGGCGAGGATGAACAGCGGGATCGCGATCAGCGGAAAATTGGTGGCGCCGCTGAACAACACGATAGGAAAATTCGGCAGCCCGGCGGTACCCTGGGTATAAACCGTGGCGGCGATCGCGACTATGCCCAGCGATACGGCGATCGGCACATCGATGATCACTAGCGCCAGTACGCATGCGAACAACAGCAGGATTTCCATCAGTGCGACGCTCCCCCGGGGGTTCCGGGCGCTGCCAGCGCATTGGCGAGCACTTTGGGCAGCGTGATGAGTTCCGCGGCGACGATGAGCACTGCGCTGATCGGTACCACCGACTGCACCCAGCTCACCGGGATCGACGGCATGGTGATTAGATAGTCGGTGTCAAGCACACCCAGCACCTGGTATCCCATCCAGCCCATCAGCAGGAAGAAGCCGATGGTGAGCATCTCGGCAATCAGCCGGAAGGCGAACTTGAGCTTGCGCGGCAGCAGCATCATCACTTCCGGACAACCGATGTGCGCCCGCTTCACCGAAGCCAGCGCCGAACCGTAGAAGGTGAGCCAGGCGAGCAGGATGGCGGCGAACTCGTCGTACCATACGAGAGAGTGACCCGAGGTGCGAAAAATCACGCCTATCGTGACTTCGATCGCGAGCGCCGCCATGAGTATTACGGTCAGCCACTCCAGGGCGCGTTCGTAGCCCCTGCGGATTGCGTCAAGACCCATGCCGCTGCCTCCGACTTTGTTTGAATTGAAACTCTGGTTGCCGCAGGCGGGGGCGCATGCCCCGGTGCGTTACGGCTACTACTGCTTACCCAGCGCGATCGCGCGCTCGATGACTTCCTTGGCGAGCGGCACTTCCTTGGAGAATTCCTCGTATATCGGCTTCGATCCGGCGATGAACGCGTCCTTGTCGGCGACGTTCACCTTGATTCCCGTCGTCTTCATTTTCTCCAGCAATGCCTCGTCGTCTTTTTCGGCTTTCGCATAGACGAAGGCCTGCGTTTCCTTGGCGGTCTCGTCGAGAACCTTGCGCACATCGGCCGGCAGCTTGTCCCAATGCTTGCTGCTGACAACTAGATACGCGGGCGAATACACATGGCCGGTAAGCGACAGATACTTCTGTACTTCGTAGAACTTGCCGTTCGATATCTGCGCCAGGGGATTCTCCTGCCCGTCCATGACGCCGGTCTGCAACGCGGTGAACACCTCGGAGAATTTCATCGGGCTGGGATTGGCGCCATAGGCCTTGAACATGTTTACCCGCCACTTGCTGTTGGGCACGCGCAGCTTGATCCCGGCCAGGTCGGCCGGCGTGTTGATCGGGTGTTTGTTGTTGGTGATATGGCGGTAGCCGTTCTCCCACAGCGCCAGCGTCTTGTAGCCCTTCTTCGCCAACTCGGGTTCGATCTTCGACCAGTACAGCTCTTTTTCGATGCGCTGCATGTGCTTGCGGTCCTTGACCAGATAAGGCATCTCGAACACGCCGTAGATGTCCGTCACCGAACCCATCACGGTCGAAGGCTCAACCATGTCGATCGTCCCCAGTTTCAGCTTTTGCAGCATTTCCTTGTCGCCGCCGAGTTGGCTCGATCCGTACACGGTGATCTTGACCTTGCCGGCGAGCTTGGCATTGGCATTCTTGGCAAATTCGTCTGCCGCCGCGCCGATCAGCGATCCCGGCTCGCCAACGTGCCCGAGCTTGAGTTCTATGCCTTGCGCAGTGGCAATGAGGGGTGCTGCGCACAGCGCTACGATGCTTCCCAGTTTCAGTAGTTTCATTTGTTCCTCCTTCTAAATTGCCGCCCCGCGGATGCGGGCAGCCTCAACACTACCGTCCCGGCGCGCGGGGCGGGTACTGCAATCAAGCGGCGGCGCGTTGCGCGGACTTGGCGCGGGCGTGTTCGGTCAGATAGTCCAGCGCGGATTGCGCCCCACCCTTCTTGTGCGGGACCCCGCATAGCGCCAAGCCCATTTCGACCCCGGCGAGCGCCCCCATCAGCGCAAGATCGTTGAAGTCGCCGAGGTGGCCGATGCGGAACACCTTGCCGGCAAGCCTGCCCAGGCCTGTGCCGAGAGACATATCGTAGGCTTCGAGTATCCGTTTTCTGAGCGCATCGGCATCGTGGCCGGCGGGCATCATCACCGCAGTCAGGGTGTTGCTGTATTCCTCGACATTGGCGCAGAGGATTTCGAGGTCCCAGGCGCGCACCGCGCGCCGAGTCGCTTCGGCATGGCGCGCATGGCGCGCGAATACCTGGGGCAGTCCTTCTTCGCGCAGCATCTTCAGCGCCTCGTTCAGGCCGTAAAGCAGGTTGGTGGCGGGCGTGTAGGGGAAATAGCCCGTCTTGTTGGCGGCTATCATGTCCTCCCAGGCCCAATAGGATCGTGGCAGCTTGGCGGACTGCGCAGCTTTGCGCGCCTTCTCGCTTACCGCGTTGAAAGACAGGCCCGGTGGCAGCATCAGCCCCTTTTGCGACCCGGCGACGGTCACGTCCACCCCCCATTCGTCGTGGCGGTAGTCGATCGACGCGAGCGAGGATATCGTGTCCACCATGAACAGGGCGGGATGGCCGGCGGCGTCGATCGCTTTGCGGATGAGCCCGATGCGGCTGGTGGCGCCGGTGGAGGTTTCGTTGTGCACCACGCACACGGCCTTGATCGCGTGCCCCTTGTCCTCTTTCAGTTTTGCTTCGAGCGCCGCGGGATCCGCGCCGCGGCGCCAGTCGGTGGCGATCAGTTCGACCTGCAGGCCGAACTTGGCCGCCATTTTCTGCCACAGGCTGGCGAAATGCCCGGTTTCGACCATCAGCACCTTGTCGCCGGGCGAGAGCGAGTTGACCAGCGCCGCTTCCCAGGCGCCTGTGCCGGAAGCCGGGTAAATCACCACGGGCTGCTGCGTCTGAAATATGTGTTTGAGGCCTTCGATGATCTCCAGGCCCATGGGCCCGAATTCCGGTCCACGGTGGTCCATGGTGGGATGATCGATGGCGCGCAGGATGCGGTCAGGTACGTTGGTGGGCCCGGGAATTTGCAGAAAATGACGACCGCTCTTGTAGGCCATGGCAGGGACTCCTTGTATGCCGGGGTTGCCGGGCCGGACCGCCTGGTCGCTGGGCCCTATTTTGTATGCAATTTAATCACGCCTCATCCAGATCAGTCAACAATTTCGTATCTAATTGTCTTTACAAGGTTATACTTAGA
>JAENXP010000069.1 GCA_016649475.1 Burkholderiales bacterium
CTTACATTCGCGTGATTGAATAGGAACTGATGCGACTGGATGACCCGATGCAGGGCAAAAGGTCTTGCAGAGTTCGAAAATTCACTTAATGGAGTATGGATCATGAAACGAGTCACGAAAATTGTAATCACCGTCGGTACCGCAATATCCCTCGGACTGGCCGCCGCGGCAGTCAGCGCGCAACCCTTTGGCTACGGCATGGGACCCGGAATGATGGGCGGCAATGGCTCCGGCTACGCGCAAGGCTACGGCATGGGTGGCGGACACATGGGCGGCTACGGTCCCGGCTACGGCATGGGTGGCGGGCACATGGGCGGCGGCTACGGCCCGGGCTACGGCATGGGGCCGCAAGCCATGTTCAACGCTTACTCCGGCAATGCGGAGGAAGGTCTTGCGGGGCTGAAGACGGAGTTGGGCATCACCGCCAAACAGGATCCGGCCTGGCAGGCATTCGCCCGCAACGCCAAGCAACAGAATGAAAGCAGACAGGCGTGGTTCGCCAGGATGCACGAAGCGCGTGGCTCGGGCTCGGCGCCGGAAATGCTCGCGCAGCAAACCGAGTTCATGAAACAGCGCCAGACCGAAATGGCGGCCAACGCCGCAGCGCTGAAAGATCTGTACGCGACGCTCACGCCGGAACAGAAGGCGATCGCGGATCAGCGCTTCGGCGGATACGGGCCGGGATGGACCCAAGGCAGCCGCGGTGGCCCGAGGGGATACGCTCGCTAATGCGCAAAACGGGCGGGGCGGCACTGCCGCTCCGCATCCCTGCTACGGCCACCGCATCTGGATCCACGCTCTTCATGGTGGAAATCCGGATTTGATGAAGCCTTCGGCCGCGGCGCGGCGCGGCAGTGGTACGGCTATTTCACTACCTCAATTTCAGTAACGACCGTAGCGCCGCCGTCCATCTCCGCCTTGAATTTCACCTTGTCGTCTTTTTGCACATGATCGAGCAAGGCTGCGTCCTTGACCCGATACACCATGGTCATGGGCGGCATGTCCAGGTTTTTGATCGCACCGTGTTTGATGGTGATTTTCCCGGCTTTCTTGTCGACCTTGCGCACCTGGCCGTCGGACATCTCGACCGCCTCCGCCGAATGCTGCATTTTCATGTCACCCATGTTGCCGCCGCTCATGGTTGCCTGAGCGACGACGCCAGTGGAAGCAACGGAAGCGAGGGCGAAAACGGTCATCGGGATTAGTTTATTCAGGGACTTCATGCTTGGTTCCTTTCATAGGTAGTGGTGAAAAGTTTGATTCGCCGCAATTTGCTGCAGCAGGTCCGCGCTGACTCAGTGCCCATGGCCGCCGTGACGCGCAGGCTTGCGCACCTGCACTTCCACGTTTTTCGTAGGCCTGCTCTTTGCCGGCATCGATTGCCCGCCCTCGGACTGGAACCGCGCCGGATCGGCCAGTGGCCCGGTCCATTCGAATGCGACCGTGCCCTGCGGGTGCTGGTACCAGCCCGGGTCCTTGTAATCCCCCGGCTTTTGATTCTTGCGCACCTTGACCACGCTGAACATGCCACCCATTTCGACGGAGCCGAAAGGGCCGAGTCCACCCATCATCGGTTCCGTATTGTCGGGCAGGGGCATTTCCATCTCGGTCATGTCGCCCATGCCGCGCTCGCCCATCACCATGTAATCCGGAAGCAGATTGGTGATTTGCTTTACCACGCCCCTGTGGTCCACGCCGATCATGGTGGGGACGTCGTGCCCCATCGCATTCATGGTGTGGTGGCTCTTGTGGCAGTGAAACGCCCAGTCGCCCTCTTCGTCGGCGAGAAAATCGACCTGCCGCATCTGACCCACCGCCACGTCCGTCGTCACTTCTGGCCAGCGAGTGGACTTGGGCGTCGGCCCGCCGTCCGTGCCGGTCACAAGAAATTCGTGGCCGTGCAGGTGTATCGGATGGTTGGTCATGGTCAGGTTGCCGACGCGGATGCGCACCTTGTCGTTTTTTCGCACCACCAGCGGATCTATCCCCGGAAAAATACGGCTGTTCCAGGACCACAGGTTGAAGTCCATCATGGTCATGATCTTGGGCGTATAACTCCCTGGGTCGACATCATAGGCATTGAGCAGAAACACGAAATCGCGGTCGACTTCGTCGATCAACGGGTGCTTTCCTTTGGGGTGTGTGACCCAGGAACCCATCATGCCCATGGCCAGCTGCGCCATCTCGTCGGCGTGAGGATGATACATGAAGGTGCCCGGCCGGCGTGCCACGAATTCGTAGACTATGGTCTTTCCCGGCTGGATCGCCTTCTGATTCAGCCCCGAAACGCCGTCCATTCCATTGGGCAGGCGCTGGCCGTGCCAGTGGATGCTCGTATGTTCGGGCAGCTTGTTGGTCACGAAAATGCGCACGCGGTCGCCCTCCACCACTTCGATGGTGGGCCCGGGCGATTGGCCGTTGTAGCCCCACAGATGCGCCGTGAATCCAGGCGACATCTGGCGCACCACGGGTTCGGCCACCAGGTGAAACTCTTTCACGCCCTGGTTCATGCGCCAGGGCAGGGTCCAGCCGTTGAGCGTAACCACCGGGTTGTACGGCCGGCCGGAACTGGGGACCAGCGGCGGCATGGTGTCGGCTTTGGTTTGAATCACGGGTTCGGGCAGAGCCGCCATTGCGACTTTGCTCACCGCGGCGGCCGTCACCGCGGCGGTCACCGCTCCCGCGCTCCTGAAGAAATTGCGTCGAGTAAGCATTGAATTTTTCCTTAGCTCAGTGACCGGCCGCAGCCATGGCGCCGGTCATTGCGGTTTTGGGTGCGGCGCCCAGGCTGGGTTTGCCCATCAGCGCCATTTCCAGGTCGGCCTGCGCGATCCAGAAATCCCGCAGCGACTCGATATAGCTGTTCACGCTGGCAATCTGGTTGCGGGCATCGGCCAGCAATTCGAACACGCCGATGATCATGCCGTTGTAGCGCGCCTGGTTCTCCTCGGCGATGCGCTTGCGCAAAGGGACGACTTCGTCGCGATAGTGTTTGGCAATGTCGAAGCTGGAGCGGTAGCCCTGATACGCCTCGCGCACTTCGGAACGGGCGTTGATAGCCGTCTCGGCAGTGCGATAGACCGCCTGCATGTACAGCGCCTCCGCCTTCGCAACCTTGGCCGTACCCCAGTCGAAAATCGGCAATTCCAGGCTGACTTCGTAGCCGCGTTTATAAGGTTCGCTCATCTGCCCCTCGAGCACGCGCGCCGGGCCAAACTCCAGCACATTGATGAAGCGCGTCGTCTTGGTCAAACCGAGATTCTTCGCAAGTGCCTCGGTATCGAGTTTTGCCGCCTGCACATCCAGACGCTGTTCCATCGCTACCTGCTCGACATCGGGAAGATCGTCGGCTGCCTTGGGCAAGTCGGGCAGCCGCTCCGGAAGTCTGAATCGGGCGCTCTCGCCCCACAGTCCGAGCAGTCGGGTGAGCTTCTCGCGCGCAGCGGTTTTCGCCTGATCGGCGCGCGCCAGATTGAGCGCGGCGTCGGCATAGAAACTCTGTTCGCGGGCTTGCTGCAGCTTGCTCCAATTGCCGATTTGCGCCATGCGCCGCGCCAACTCCGCGCCGGCGTCGGCCGCGCGCCTGACCTGTTCCATGTACGTTCGCGTCTGGTCCGCTGCGATGGCCACGTAGTAGGCCTTGCGCGTCTCAGCCGCGAGGCTCAGCGTTTCCATCGTGATCGCGCGTTGTGCCTGCGCGAAGCGGCGTTTCTCGATCTCCACCAACTGGGGCATGGTGATCAGTGAAAACACATTGAAAGTAAATGCCTGCTCGATCTTGAATTCGTCGCCATGGCTCGCGCGGAACATGGAAAAATGTGGATTGGGCAAGCGGCCCGCCTGCACCAGGTCGGCCTCGGAGATGCCCAGTTCGTAGAATGCAGCCTGCAGCCCTTTGTTGTTCAGCAGGGCGATCTGGACTGCGTCATCCATCGATAGTGGATTGGCCAGCAACTCTGTCACGCGCTTGTCGATGGCATCGCGATCGGCGTCGGTCTTGGCCCACTTGAGATCCTTGCCGATGCGCTGCTGCGTCGTTTGTTCGACACTGTCGAAGCCGCCGTCCTGGCTGAAAGTGGCGCAGCCGCCGAGAGCGAAAGCGACGAGTACGGGCAGCAGCATTCGCTTGCGCGCCGGTTCATGCTTGTGGTCTGTCATGTTCCGCTCCTCATTTCATCTTGTGGCCGCCCTGGCGGCCTTGCATGGGTATGCCGCCGTCGGCCGGAACGGCATTGTTCATGCCGGGCCGCGTCGAATCGGCGGCCGGTTCAGGTTCGTGTGCTTCTTTGGCGTAAGCTTTCCACCCGCCTATACTGCCGACCTTGTCGTTCGTCTCTTTCCATGAGCTCACTTCCTCGTCGGAAAAAGCGCGGTAGTCGGTCAGGCTTGAGCGATAGTTCGCCTTCGGCACGGATGCATAGGCATCCTGCGGATCAGGTTTGGCGCCCGCGGGCGAAGACTGCGCCCAGGCCAGGGGTGCGGCGGCGGCGATGGACAAAGTCCACGCCGCAATAAAACGTCGATGCATGTTGATCCTCCCGAATACATGTTGCGATACCGGCGCGCACGCGTGCCAGGAACATGAAATGCAGCACGCGAGCGCGCGCCCAGGGGCGCGCCTTGCTGGCTAGGCGGGAAAGGATCGGGGTGGACGTCTCGGCCCGTCGGTGACGAAGCCGGTGTTGTGGAAAAGCGCGATGGTCAGGCGTTCGATGGTTCGACCGGTGTGCTGGAGATTTCGGTCGGAAACCATAGCGGCAGCACCCATGCAGCAGGAGGTGCATGCGCTGCAGCTTGATTTATCTGCTCCTGCGAAATATTCCGGGCCGTAATCGCCGTTGGCGAGATCACTCTCCCCGGCGCCAGCAACGGGTTCGGTCGTATCTACCTCCACGGCCGACAGAATGTGACCGTGGTGCTCATCAGCCAGAGTAGTTGGATGGCCGTGCGCCGCATGATGCTCGATTTCGTGCGCCGTCTTCGTACCCGGGTGCGCAGGGCCGCAATGCAGCATCGTCGACGCTGCGAATCCCTGAGCGGGAATCGCCAGCATCGACAGGTACAACACTATTGTCTTGAATAGGCGCGACATCGGAACCAATTAGTCTGATCTCTTCCGAAATAAGTTCAATTATTATTTGGGCGGGCGAATATACACCCTAAAGGGCCAACATTCAAGCTATTGGAATTTGCGAGTCGACGCGGCCTACGTTCGTGGCGACAGGGAAAAGGCATGCGTCCCCTGTCGAACCGGAGCCCGGCCTGCAGGTGCAGGGATGGGACTAATGCGTGTGGGGTCTGGACCCGGGCTTGTCCACATGCCCCCGAGCGGGAGTGCCGCCGTGGTCCTTTCGGCTCAAGCCGTCATGGGCATGCCCGTCACTTGCGGCCACCATGCTTTTGTACTGCTCTGGAGTAAGCGCGGGAAGACGTCCAAGAAATGCGGTCAGGTCCCAAATAGCCGAGTCCTTCATCCCCCCCTTCGACCAGGCTGGCATGGCGGAGGCCTTGATGCCATGTTTAATCACCCAGAACCTGCGCGCCGACACCCCCCCGGCGGGTACCCGTTCATTTGAAGTCTTGGTCAAATCCGGCGGCGTTGGGTAGAGGCCCCGTCGAATTTCAGAATTGGCCATACCGGGCGACAAATGACAATTTGCGCACATCGCCCGGTAGTTTCCGGCCCCGCGGAGTACTCGCTCGGGATCCGATAGATCGGCGGGTGGCCGTATTTCCCGGATCTGCCGCTCGATCGAGCGGTCTCGCGCCTCCGCGATGAAGTCATACACTATCGCTGCATGCGGCGTATCGGCTGAAACGTCGATGAATCCGCCGTAATATGCAATTGCGCCCAAGGCGCTCGCGGTCGCCGAAACCGCTCCAAACGCTACGAGCATCCACAGAATTATTTTTCCCATCATCACTCCTTCGGCCCGATCATATTGTGCAAAGTGTCGTCCTCTGCGACGAACGCCCTATGGGCCTGTCTCAAATGTTGATGGCTATGCGGGGCACCGGCCAGGCTGCCGGCCAGTAAGCCGGTTACCGCCCCGCTCGCTGAATTATGGTTTCTATCTTAACGCAGTTGCCAGCGAAACAGACGCGGCGTAGGTTCGCCCGGTCGCTGCAGCTTCAATTCGATAGCCTGCGGTTGCGGCGTGATCGCCTTGAAACGCAGCACGCCTTTGCGATGGTGGCCGCCCGGCGGGGCGCCCTCCCAGGCGACAGGCGCATAGGATGTACCGCCATCGGCTACGAGTACCACCACTTTCTGCAGATCTTCGCTCAAGTCGCCCGAGTGGGTATTGATCGAAAACTCGAATTCCCAGGTAGTGCCCGCAACCACGCGCGGCGTCACTTGCACCGTGACACCGTCTGCGCGGCTCGATTGGGCTGGCAGGCTAGCGGCAGCCTGCGCACCGCTTGCGGCGAGCAGGATGGCGCCTATGGACAGGAAGAAACCGATCAGGCGATTGCGCATTGTTGATGCTCCTTTGTGGCTTTCCACAGTTTGTTGCCGATGAACATGATGCCTCCAGCATTGAAGGCGAGTCCGACCCAGAAAAATTCGATCTGGTACTGGGTGGCGAAGGTGACCAGCCCGGTGACGCCGAGCACCGGCAGGATATTTACCAGGTAATGGGAACAGCAGGAGAGCATCGCCGCAGTCGAGGTAGCGCCGGATGCAGCCATCACCGTGCCTCCCTGACCGGGCTGATGCAGCAATTGCCGCAAGCGCGTGTAGAGCGCAACCTGCAGGCCGAAACCCGCGCTGAGCGGCACGATGTAGTAACCGAATTCCCTAAACTCGCCGAGCGTGAATTCCCAACCGGAAATCAGTGTGAGCAAGCCGAAATACACCGACATCAGCACGCCAAACGCGAGTATGCCGAACATCGCCGGTCGAGCCGCCGGAACCGCGTACGTATTCATGTCGGATTCAGCGCCGCAACAGCTTCTGCTGGTCTGCGGTCAGAATGCGCTCGAATTCCTCTTGTGCGTCGACTCCCGCCTCGAACATCTTCTGGCGCAACTCCGCCACCTGTTTGTATGCCGCGCTGATTGCGGCGCGGTCGCGCGTGGAGTCGGAAAGCAACTCGCGCAATTTGCCCGACGCGTCGAACATGGCACCCATGCTCTCCCACATCTTCTTTCGGGTGCCGTCTTGAATCTTCATCGCTTTGGTCCGTTGCTCGTCGCTAAGGCTCAATCCCGGTGCGCCGCCATAGCCCATCATGCCTGGACCCATGCCGTAGCCTTGCCCGTACCCGCCCATCATGCCGGGACCCATGCCATGGCCTTGCCCGTAGCCGCCCATCATGCCGGGACCCATGCCATGGCCTTGCCCGTAGCCGCCCATCATGCCCGGGCCCATGCCATAGCCGTGCCCGTAGCCCCCCATCGTTCCGGGGCCCGGACCGTATCCATGTCCATGGCCACCCATCATGCCCGGACCCATGCCGTATCCCTGCCCGGGACCACCGGGCATCCCCGGCGCAAAGTCACATTCCTGCTCACCGCCGCCCGCCTTCCCCTGACCCATACCGTATCCC
The DNA here is from genome assembly GCA_016649475.1 of Burkholderiales bacterium. Classification (GTDB taxonomy): domain Bacteria; phylum Pseudomonadota; class Gammaproteobacteria; order Burkholderiales; family SG8-39; genus 2-12-FULL-64-23. Next base: position 7,554 of record JAENXP010000069.1, read on the forward strand.
TGCCCGCCGCCGCCCATCATTCCCTGACCCATGTGGGGCCCGGGCCCTGTCGCCGGGTCGGCGAACGCCGGTGCGGCAATCAACAGTCCACCTGCTGCTGCAGCAGCAATTGCCATTTTGAATGTTGTCCTGCTCATTTGGGTTCCTCGACTAGTTGAAGTTAGGCCTGCGTAGCCAGGCTAGGGGAATCGCCGACGTGCACGATTCCGGATTGCTCAAATTTTAGGCATCGCCAGACTGGCAAAGTTCCTCGTGGTCTGAAAGTGTTTTTCGGATTTTGGTCAGCCCATGGTCGCCAGAACCGGAAAGGCGTTCAACAGCCACAGCGCAAACTGCGTAATCTGGCCGGTGATCATGGCGATACCCATGAGCACCATCACCCCGCCCGCGCCGATCTGCAGCGGCCGTCCGATGCGCGCTATCGATTTGCGCCACGCCAGGAACGCGTCGGTAAACATCGCAGTTGCGATGAATGGAATCCCCAGTCCGAGCGAGTAGGCGCTGAGCAGAGCGACACCGCTCGAAACCGTTGCGGTCACGGCGCTCAATGTAAGGATCACCCCCAGCACCGGCCCGATGCACGGGGTCCATCCAAATGCGAACGCCAGCCCGATGAGATAGGCGCCCAGCGGCCGGGCGCCTTTGATATTTCCGTGAAAGCGCAAGTCGCGCTGCATCCAGGACAGTTTCAGCAGACCGGTCATGAACAGGCCGAAGGTCAACACCATGGCGCCGCCGACGATATTCGCCTCGTTCTTGTAGCGCAGCAGCAACTGCCCGAGTCCGGTCGCACCCGCCCCTAGAATGATGAACACCGTCGAGAATCCGAGCACAAAACAAAGGCTCAGCCCGAGCACAGGAAGACGCCAGGAGGATTCACTTGCGTGATGACCGTGCGCGAGCCTGTCGCCGGCGACATAGGAAACGTAGC
>JAENXP010000094.1 GCA_016649475.1 Burkholderiales bacterium
GCGCCACCGGCACCTCGAGGACCTTGGCCAGCGCCGCTGACACTGCGCGCGACGTAGCCGTGATGCGCGCACTCGCTCGCGGCCCGCTGGGGCCGAGGGCGGAACTGTGGATCATACTGGGCGCGCCGCTGGACCGCGGCGAGCTTGCCGACCGGCTCGAGATGAGCGGGCGCGTCGCGCGCTACTTTCCCTCCAATGCCGTCGTCGTGCGCAGGGCCGTATTTCTTGCATTCGACGGCCAGGCGGCCGAGGCGCGCAGCCTGCTTGTGCGTGCGCTGCATTCATTTCCGCAGCGCTGCCGGCAGACCGAATCTATTTTGCAGCAGGCACGCAACGCGAACCCGGGCGCGATAGATCCGCTCCTGCGCCTGGCCAAAGGTGCAGGCATACCGGGCTGCAACTGAAATTACTTGAGCCCAGGCGCTGCAAGCCGTGTTTGGCGCAGCTGCTCAAGCGGTCGAATTGCCTGGCTCCGCGTTCATTTCGTTCCCTGCAGCACACGAATTTCCGCGGCCTCCAGTGCGTCGGGTTCGCCCAGCACCACCACCACGTCGCCGAACCAAGGATGGCCGCCACGACTTCTCGTGCTTTGGCATACGCCGCGCGTATCTGGAAGCGATTCGCCCGAGAATTACCCACGAGGCGGTCGGCACGCCCGTTCCGCAGACGGCGACAGATACAAATTCGCACATTATACGCAAATTGCGTATAATGCCCCAATGAACGCCTTGTTTGTCGAGCTGCCTGCCTTTGCTCGTCACCGCGCGGATTATCTGGACGACGAAGGATTCCGGGCCCTGCAGAACGCCTTGCTGGACAACCCGGAAGCGGGCGACGTGATCTAGGGCACGGGCGGGCTGCGCAAGGTGCGCCACGCCGATCCTCGACGCCGCAAGGGCAAGCGCGGCGGTCTTCGCGTTATCTATTTCTGGTGGAGCGCGGGGGATCAGTTCTGGCTCTATACGCTCTACGACAAGGACACGGTCGACGATTTGAGCGCCAAGGAACGCGCGGCGTTGAAGGAAATGTTGAAGCGCGAACTGAACGCAAGGAGAAGGACATGAAACGCAATTTGAATTCCGAATTGACCGAGGGCTTCGATGCGCTCAGGGCCGAACGCGAGGGCAAGATCACCCTGCGCACCCATACGGTCAAGAGAAAGCCTGCGGCCAGCGTGACCGCCAAGGAGCTCGTGAGTATCCGGCAGCGCTTGAAGCTTTCGCGGGCCGTATTCGCGCGCTACTTGCGCGCCAACGAGCGCACACTGGAAAACTGGGAACAAGGCCGCGCCAAGCCAAACGCCCAAGCTGCGCTGCTGATCCGCCTGGTTGCGCGTTACCCGGATACGGTCAAGCGCCTGGCTGCGGTTTGACGGTTCGAATACGGGCAAAAACGGATATCGGCGGGTCTGGCTATACTAAGATCGATCGGGTCTTGGTATAGCTGCGACCCACCTTATTTCCGGCGCAAAGGGCATCGCGCCGTGCGCACGCTCACTTCGTACCCTGCAGCAGCCGGATCTCCGCGGCCTCCAGTGCGTCGGGTTCGCCCAGCACCACCACCACGTCGCCCGCCTCGAAGCGGGTTTCGGGGGCGGGTTCTCCGGCACGGATGCCGCGCCTGCGCACCCGCGTCACCGCCGCGCCGATTGCCGCCAGGTCCAGTTCGCCCAGCGTTTTACCCACCGCATAGGCCCCCTGCGCCAGCGTGATCGAATGCAGGCGCGGCTGGCGGTGCTCCGCCGTATCCGCCGCGGAATCGCCCTCGCCGCGAAAGAATCCGCGCAGCATGCTGTAGCGGCTCTCGCGCACCGCGCGCACGCGGCGCACCACACGCGTCAACGGTACGCCCATCAGCACCAGCGCGTGGCTCGCGAGCATCAGGCTGGATTCGAAAGTGTCGGGCACGACCTCGGCCGCTCCCGCCGCCTGCAGCCGCTCCATGTCCACATCGTCCAGGGTGCGCACGATCACCGGCAGCGCCGGATTGATTGCATGCGCGTGGTGCAGGATTTTCAGCGCGGCGGGAACGTCCGGAAACGAAATCACCAGCGCGCTGGCGCGCGCCAGGCCCGCGGCGATCAGGGCCTCGCGCCGCGCGCCGTCGCCGTACACCACGGTTTCGCCCGCCGCCGCCGCCTCGCGCACGCGTTCCGGGTCGAGGTCGAGCGCGATATAGCTTATGCCCTCCTGCTCGAGAAAGCGCACCAGGTTTTGTCCGGTGCGGCCGTAACCGCACAGCACCACGTGCTTCGCGGTGGCCATGCCGGTGACGGCGATCTGGTGCAGCTCGAGCGAGCGCAGCATCCATTCCGAGGCGACGAAGCGCAGCACCAGCTTGTCGCTGTAATTGATCAGGAACGGCGCGATCAGCATCGACAGGAGCATGGCCGCCAGGACGGGTTGCAGCAGCGCTTCGTCCACCAAACCCACCCCGCCCGCCTGCGCCAGCAGCACGAAGCCGAATTCGCCCGCCTGCGCCAGCGACAACGCCGTTCGCAGCGCGCTGCCTGGCGCGGCGCCGAACAGGCGCGAAAGCACGGCGATCAGCGCAAATTTGAACAGCACCGGCGCCGCGAACGAACAACAGCATCACCAGCCAGAACCGGTCGACGACCACGGACACATCCAGCTGCATGCCCATGGTGACGAAGAACAGACCCAGCAGCAAATCGCGGAAGGGCTTGATGTCCTCTTCCACCTGGTGCCGGTATTCCGTCTCCGAGATCAGCATGCCGGCGAGAAAAGCGCCCAGCGCGAGCGACAAGCCCGCCAGCTCGGTGGCCCAGGCGAGGCCGAGGGTGATCAACAGCACGTTCAGCACGAACAACTCGTGCGAGCGCCGCCGCGCAACAATGTGAAACCAGCCGCGCATGAGCTTCTGTCCGGCGACCAGGATCAGGAACAGCACCACCGCGGCCTTCACCAGCGCCAGCGCGAGCTCGGGCGCAAGCTGCTCCGCCGGCTGCGCCAGCGCCGGAATCAGGATCAGGAGCGGCACCACGGCCAGGTCCTGAAACAGCAGAACGCCGATGATCTCGCGCCCGTGCACCGATTCGAGCTCCATGCGCTCGGCCAGGAGCTTGCTCACGATCGCGGTCGAGGACATGGCGAGCGCCCCGCCGAGCGCAAAGCCGAGCTGCCAGGGGTAACCCAGCAGCCAGGCGCCCACGGTCGGCGCAAACACGGTGAGCAGCACCTGCCCCATTCCCAGGCCGAACACCACTCGGCGCATATTGAGCAGCTTGGGCAGGCTGAATTCCAGACCGATGGAGAACATCAGGAACACCACGCCGAACTCGGCCAGATAGATGTAGCCGGATTCCTTGGCCTCCGGGATCCAGTGCAGGGAGTGCGGCCCGATCGCCACCCCGACCAGCAGGTAGCCGAGCATGGCCGGCAAATGCAGAATGCGCGCCAGCACCACCACCAATACGGCGCTGGCCAGCAGCATCAGCACCAGTTCAAGCGGAGTGTTCATCGGGTGGCGGGCATCGAAGAGGAGGGTATTGGGGTTCTGCTATACTTTGACCTATGATACCTGCAGCATCCCGCATGGACAAAATCTTACCGTCCAAGACCGCGCTGGAGCTGGCAAAACAGGTGCTCGCCATCGAAGCGGAGGCCATTCAGAGCCTCTCTGCGCGGCTGGGCAAGAGCTTTCTCGACGCCGTCGCGCTGCTGCTCAACTGCAAGGGCCGCGTGGTGGTGAGCGGCATCGGAAAGTCCGGCCATATCGCGCGCAAGATCGCTTCCACCATGGCGAGCACCGGCACGCCGGCTTACTTCGTGCATCCGGCCGAGGCCAGCCATGGCGATATCGGCATGATCGCGCGCGACGACGTGCTGATTGCGCTGTCCAACTCCGGCGAAAGCGCGGAACTGCTCACCATCCTGCCACTGCTCAAGCGCCAGGGCGCGCGCCTTATCGCCATCACCGGCGATGCGAATTCGGCGCTTGCGCGCGAGGCCGACGTGCACCTGGACGCGCACGTGGACAAGGAAGCCTGTCCGCTGAACCTCGCCCCCACCGCCAGCACCACCGCGGCGCTGGCTCTGGGCGATGCGCTGGCGGTCGCCCTGCTCGACGCCAAGGGCTTCGGCGCCGAGGATTTCGCGCGCTCGCATCCGGGCGGCGCGCTGGGACGCCGCCTGCTGACGCATGTGCGCGACGTGATGCGCAGCGGCGACGAAGTGCCCTGGGTGACGGAAGAGGCGGGATTTTCCGAGGCGATGCTGGAAGTGTCGAAAAAGCGCCTGGGGATGACCGCGGTGCTCGACGCTGGCGGGAAGGTGAGCGGCATATTCACCGACGGCGACCTGCGCCGGACGCTGGCTCAGGTCGATGACATCAGGGCCGCGCGCATCGTCGACATCATGACGCACGGGCCGCGCACCATCGGCCCCGACAAGCTGGCGGCAGAAGCGGTTCAGCTCATGGAAGAGCACAAAATCAACGCCCTGCTGGTGGTGAACGACGACGGCAGGCTCGTGGGCGCGCTGAACATGCACGACCTGTTCCGCGCCAAGGTAATCTAACCCGGCATGGATGACGCATTGGAGCGCGAGAATACGGATGTAGCGCTGCAATGCGGCGTCCCGGACGGCGCGCTGGAGCGCGCCAGTGCGCTGAAGCTGATGATTTTCGACGTCGACGGCGTGATGACCGACGGCATGCTCTATTACTCGGAGCGCGGCGAGGAACTGAAGGCATTCAACATCCAGGACGGCCACGGCATGAAAATGCTGCGGCAATACGGCGTGGAGGTCGCTTTGATCACGGCCAGAAGTTCGCGCGCGGTGGAGCTGCGCGCTGCCAACCTTGGCATTGCGCATCTGTACCAGGGGGTGGAGGACAAGCGCGGGTCCTATGCTGCGCTGCTGGCGCAACTGGGCCTGGCCACAGCGCAATCGGGCTACATGGGCGATGACCTGCTGGATCTGCCCTTGATTACCCGCTGCGGCTTTGCCGCGACCGTGCCGGCGGCGCCGCAGGCGCTGAAGCAACGCGCCCATTATGTGACGCGCGCGCACGGCGGGCACGGCGCCGTGCGCGAAGTGTGCGAACTCATACTGCGCGCGCAGGGCGCGCTCGAGCGCGCGATCAGCGCGCATCTGCAATGAGCGGCGGGCGATGAACCAAATACAATGAACGACTGACGATGAACGACAGATGATGAACGACAGGCAATGAGACGCGACCGGGCATCCAATCTGTTTCCGCTGCTGCTGCTGCTGGCGCTGGCGGCAGGCACCATGTGGCTGGAACGCGCGGTGCAGGCGCCCGAGCGCGACCTGTCGGGCAAGCTGCGCCACGATCCGGATTTCATCGCAGAGGAATTCGGCGTCACCAAAATGAGCGTTACCGGCAAGCCCGAGTACAGCCTCTCCGCAGCGCGCATGCTGCATTATCCGGACGACGAGAGCACCGACATCGTGGAGCCGCATCTGGTGCAACGCCACGACGATGACCCCCGGATCGTCGTCCGCGCCGAGCGCGGCAAGGTCTCCAGGAACGGCGAAGAAGCGAGCTTTTACGGCAATGTGGAGGTGGTGCGCGAGGCCGGTAGGGGACGAAGCGAACTGCGTCTGCGAACCGAGTATCTGCAAATCGTCCCCGATCAGGATATCGCCCGCACCGACAAGCCGGTGATCATTACCGAGGGACGCTCCCGGCTCGCCGGAGTCGGGATGGAACTGAACAATAAAACGCGGCAGTTCAAGCTGCTGTCGCAAGTCAGGGGCACCTACGATGTGGCCAAATAGCCTGGGGATACTCCTCGCCGGCGCCTGCTGCGCTGTGCTGCTGAGCGGACCGGCCCGGGCGGAAAAGGCAGACCGAACCAAGCCCATCAATCTGGAGTCCGATCGCATGACCGTCGACGACGCGCAGCGGACCAGCGTGTTCGAAGGCAATGTGCTGATGACTCAGGGGACGCTGAGCATTCGTGCGGACAAAGTTACGGTGCGCCAGGACAAGGACGGGCATCAGTACGGCACCGCCGTCGGCAATCCGGCTGTATTGCGCCAGAAGCGCGAGGGCGCAGAGGGGTATATCCAGGGCGAAGCCCAGCGCATAGAGTACGACGGCAAGCAGGACCTGGTAGAACTCTTCAATCGCGCCCGGCTCCTGCGCGAACCCGCGGACGAAGTGCGCGGCAACTATATCTCCTACAATTCACGCACCGAGTATTTCACCGTGACCGGCGGCGCCGGCCCCGGCGCGGGCGCCAGCCCCGCAGGCCGGGTGCACGCGGTAATCCAGCCGCGTACCGCCACCGACGAAGCCGGCAAGGCCCCCTCGGCCAAGCCGCCAAAACAATAGCGCCGATGAGTCAGCTCAAGGCCAGTAATCTGAAGAAACGCTACAAGGCGCGCACCGTAGTTCAGGACGTGTCACTTGAGGTCCAAAGCGGCGAAGTTGTCGGCTTGCTCGGTCCGAACGGCGCCGGCAAGACCACTTGTTTCTACATGATGGTCGGATTGGTGCGGCTGGACGGCGGCAGCATCAGCCTGGACGGCAAGGAAATAAGCAGGTTTCCGATCCACCGCCGCGCACGCCTGGGCCTGTCCTACCTGCCCCAGGAAACTTCGGTATTCAGAAAGTTGACGGTGCAGGAGAACGTGCAGGCGGTGCTCGAGCTGCAGGACCTGACGGAAGAAGAAATCGAGGAGCGCCTGGAAAGCCTGCTGCGCGAGCTGCATATCAAGCATTTGCGCAACAACCCGGCGCTGTCGCTCTCCGGCGGCGAGCGACGCCGTGTCGAAATCGCGCGCGCGCTCGCCACCCGCCCCAGCTTCATCCTGCTGGATGAACCGTTCGCCGGGGTCGACCCGATCGCTGTACTCGATATCCAGAAGATCATCGGGTTTCTCAAGCAGCGTGGAATCGGCGTTCTGATCACCGACCACAATGTGCGCGAGACCCTGGGAATCTGCGACCACGCCTACATCATCAACGAGGGATCGGTGCTGGCGCAGGGCAAGCCGGATGAAATCGTCTACAATGAAAATGTGAGACGAGTCTATCTGGGAGAGCATTTCCGCATGTAGTCTATTTGACTACGCTCCCGTCCAAGATGAAACAAACCCTACAACTCAAGCTGTCGCAGCAGCTGACCCTGACCCCTCAACTGCAGCAATCCATACGGCTGCTGCAATTGTCCACTTTGGAGCTGAACCAGGAATTGGAAACATTCCTGATGGAAAACCCGCTGCTGGAGCGCGAGGATGCGGAAAGCGAGCAGCCCCCGCCCGTGCCGCCCAACGGCGCGGAGCGCGAGGAACACGTCGCCAGCGCCGACGAGGCGCCTGCCAGCGATACGTCCGCCGCCGAAGCGGCCGACATCGACTGGTTTGCGGACGCACCCTCCGGCGTCGCCCGGCGCGAAGACGGCGAAGAGTCGGAGTACCCACAGCTGGCGGCGAGCACCCCCACGCTGAGCGACCATCTGATGGAGCAGCTCTCCCTGACCCAGTTGTCGGAGCGCGACAAGAGCCTGGTCAACA
>JAENXP010000286.1 GCA_016649475.1 Burkholderiales bacterium
CCTGCTGCTGCACGTTTGTGCGCACCTGGCCTACCACCATCTTTTCGCTTTCGACCTGCGCGCGCTGTGCGACATTGCCGAGATCGTGCGTGCGCATCCGGCGATGGATTGGACCGTGGTGTCAGACCGCGGCCGGGGACACGGCTGGGGACGCGGCGTTGCCACGGCGTTGCGGCTCGCGCGTGACCATGTCGCTGCAGCGGTGCCGGCCGAAGTCCTCGCTGCGATCGGCGCTGACGCACTCGATCCGCAACTGCTGGAGGACGCGCTGGAGCAGCTCGCGACGTTTGCCGAAATACCGCATGAACTCCAGTTCGCACCGAATCTTGCGGCGCTCAAGAGCCCCATTGGGTGGCGATCGAAAATCGGAACGGTGTGGAAAAGGATATTCGTGCCCGGCGCCGAACTGGCGGCTATCTACGGTGTTCCGGAGGATTCGGCGCGGATCCATCTTTATTACGCCGTGCGGCTGCGCGATCTCGTTCGCAGGTATGCGACGAGTGCCCGGGAATTGAACGTCTCCGGGCCGCAACTCGCTGCGACTGCTGCACGCAACGCGCGCCTTGCGCGGTGGATCAATGAAGCCTGAGAAACACCTTTGCACGGGGATATACTACGCATTGGATGCACAGAGACGCGCAGTTGGCGCAGCTCGCCATCCGCGCGGCAACAGAATATGACCTTCCGATGACCGACTCCGACCCCAAAGCCCTCATTTTCGTCTTCGACGACAACGAAGCCATACGCACCCTGGTCCGCATACACCTGCAGCAGGCCGGCTACGAGGTGCGCGTATTCGAAGACGCAGTCGAGGGCGGCCAGGCGATGCTCGAATCGCCGCCCGACCTGCTGATCTGCGACGTCAACATGCCCTATATGGATGGGCTGGCGTTTCTTGGCGCGATGAAAACCGATCCGCGTGTCGCAAAGGTGCCGGCCATCATGCTTACATCGCGAACCGACGAGGAAACCGAAATGGCGGCGGCCAACGCCGGCGCCGCGCGTTTCCTCACCAAGCCGCTGCGCCGCGACGACCTGCTGCAGGCGGTGCAGCAGGTATTGTCCAGGTCGCGCATCGGCGGTGTGTTGCCGGGACGCGACTGAGGCGCGTCCGCGCCCGGTTATCCGGCGCGGAAGTGGGCACGGCCTTTACCGGGCCTTGAGGGGCGCGGGCGAGCCCGATTTGGACAGACCGGGTGGCTGGTCTGGCAGGATGCCGACGAGAACAATGGCATCGCGGCCTTCCAGGCCGTATCTGTCAATGGCCCTGACTTTCAGCACGTAACTCCCGGCTTTGAGACCGGAGAAATTCGCTTGTGGCTGCGATAGGACGGTTTCGCCGATCATTTGCTGGAATTCGGCGTCCGCGGCTAGCCTTGCGCGATAGCTGACGGCTCCCTCCAGCGGCGGGAAGTCCAGGCGCAAGGCGGGCGCTTGCTGAAACACGGGTTGCTGCGGCAGCGCGGGCGCTGCGAGCAGACGCACAGGGGCTACAGGTTTTCGGCTCTCGTCGACGATAGAGCCGTAGCCTTCCGGGATCGGCACGGCGTCGGCAGGTGCGGCGGCGCCGGCATTCGGCGGCAGGCCCGCAAAAGCGATCGTGCCCTCGGTCACTTCAGTGCGGGTACCGCGCGCGTCGGCGCCGACCCTGAATTCGGTGCCGCGCACGGCGGCCGAGGCAAAACCGGTGCGGATTTCGAAGCGCGACGCTTTCGCCGCGCCGGGCTTGAATCTGACTTCGGCCTGACCCGCGGGCATTTGAAACCGCGTTTCCGTGGCGTCCGATCCGGGCAGGTGTCGGGCGCGCTCCAGCGTCAGATCGCTTTTGGATTGCAGCCGCAGCGTCGATCCGTCGACCAACTTGATAGTCACGTAGCCGTTGTCCGCGGTCTTGATCGTCGCGCCTTCGCGCAAACGGTCACCCGTCGCGACGGGGGTGCCGTCCGCCTTGCGCGCTTCTCCGCTGACGCTGCTGACGGTCACTACCGCCGGTTTTTCGTGCAGCAAAGACACCGGAATCGCAAGCGTGCTGCCCGGTATCAGGCGCTTGGGATTTTGAATCTTGTTGTGCCGCTGCAACTCCGGCCAGCGTTTCGGATCGGCGAGCCAGCGCTTGCCCAAGCCGGTGAGCGTGTCGCCCTGTTCTATGGTTACCTCGAAATCGGGGCTGCCCGAATCCGATGCCGCCCTGCCGACGGGCGCAAGCCCGATGAGCGCCAGGACCAGCGTCCAGCGTAGCGCGAACTTGAGCAGGCCGATAATTGACATCATTGTTGATCTCCGATTTGCGTCATTGTTGGTTACGCTGCGCCAGCGGCAGCTCGAAGCCGAATTCCGAGCCGGCGCCTGGAGTGCTCGCCACGCGCATGCGCCCGCCGTGGCGTTCGACCACGGTCTTCACAAACGCGAGTCCGAGTCCGATGCCTTCTTCCTGCGGCTGGCCGGCCGTGGAAAAACGCGCGAAGCGCTCGAACAGGCGCTTCTGGTCCTTCTCGCTGATGCCGTATCCCTGGTCGCGCACGGTGCAGCGAGCCATTGTGGCTTCGGCCGAAACCGACACCAGTATTGTCGTGTTGCGCGGGCTGTACTTTACCGCATTGCCGGCGAGATTCACGATCGCGCGCACCAGCAGCGCGCGGTCGGCGTGCACCGGCGCCGCGCCTGCTGCGGCAAAATCGACCCCGATGGCTTTCGCCGCGGCCTGCGCGCGCACCGCGTCCACGGCTTCGCGCGCGATCTCGCTCAGGTCACAGCCGGCCAGTTGGTAGGCCTGCGTTTCAACGCGCGACAGCTGCACGAACTGATCCGCCATTTGGATGGTCGAGCGCGCGTAGCCCTCGATTTGCGTGAGCGCTTTCGCGGCTGGAAAGGTTTGCGGATCGAGGCCGTGCAGCTCGACCACTGCGAGGATAGATGCCTGCGGCGAGCGTATGTCGTGGCTGAGGAAGGCGAGCGTTTCGTCGCGCCGGCGCTGCGCCTCGTAGATCGCCGACAAGTCCACCAGCGTCACGATCAGGCCGACAGTCTGTCCGTCTCCGTTGAGCGTAGGCGCTCCATGCAGCCGCAGGCTGCGGCCCTGGGCATCCTTGAACTCGATTTCGGCGCGATCCTTGTCGCGCAGCGCGCGGCGCGCTTCCTCCCACAGCGTGGCCCGCTCCGGCGCAAGCCGCAGGAACATGGCCTGCAGCGCCTGTCCGCGCAAAGCTTCATGGCCTTGCGTGCCGAACAGGCTCGCGGCTAGCCGGTTGGCAATCAGCACGCGCTCATCGGGGCCGGCAACCAGGGTCGCGACGGGCACGCTGTCCAGGCTGTCGGCGATGAAGCGCCGCGCTTCGCGCAAACGGTCGGCGGCGTTGCGCACCGCGGCGAGCTGCCGCCCCAACACGTCGGAGAAGCGCGCGGCCAGCGTCGCCGGCGTTCCCGGAACGATTGCCGGCTCGCGCTCCAGCTGCTCGAACTGGGCGCCGAGAAAGTGAACCACCGCCTCGAGCCTGCGCCAGCTCCACAGCGGGTAGGCGATGACGAGTATCAGGACTGCGGCAGCCGGGGGAAACCAGATCTGCGCGTAGGCGAGCAGCACCGCCGCCGCGGCGAGCACAGCGGCCAACAGCGCGACTACCAGCATCAGCACCAGCCGCGGCGCAAGCAACACAAATCCGGCCAGCGCAGCTGCCACCGGAACGAAAGTGAACAGGGCGCTCGCAGCGGGGGACGCAAACACCGTGGTGCGCCCGCGCAGCAAGGCGTTCAGCGCCTGCGCCTGGACTTCCACCCCGGGCATGAGTTCGGAGTGGCCGGTCACCGGCGTGGGATAGGCATCGCCCAAGCCGGTGGCCGTGGCGCCGACCAGGACGAATTTTCCCGCCAGCGCCTCTGCCTCCCGACCACCCGTGAGCAGCGCCACCGCCGGCACGCGCCTGATCGTGCCGGGCGGCCCGGCAAAATCGATGTGCACGCGGTAGTCGCGCAGCCAATAGTCCGCCCGCGCCGGTCCCGGCGGCCGGCGCTCTCCGGGCAACCCGCCCTCGCCGAGCGCGCCTGCGCCCAGCGCGAGGCTGAACGCGGGCCATGCGCCGTCCGAAAAACCTTCCCGCAGATAGAGGCTGCGAACCGCGCCGTCCGTGTCGGGTTCGACGTGCACATGCGCGAGGCGCACGCCCGCGTCCAGGAAAGGCTTAGCGGGGACGAGCAACTGCGGCACCGGGCCGGAGCGTGTCTGCGCCGCCACCGGCAACACCACGCCCGGGTTTGCCCTAAGCACGGCGGCGAGCGCCTCGTCCCCGCCGGGGTCGCGATCGTCGAGTTCGGACAGGATCACATCGACCCCTATCGCGCGCGGATGTGCTGCGCCGATGCGATCGAGCAGCGTCGCCAGCACCGCCCTGCGCCAGGGCCAGCGGCCGATGGCGGCGACGCTCTCGTCGTCGATCGCCACGATCACGATATCTTCAGGCGCCGGACGGTTGCGCAGGGATTGCAGCGTGTCGTAGAGGACGAGATCCACGCGCCCCAGTCCGACCAGCGTTCCCAGCACGATCGCCAGGGTCGACAG
>JAENXP010000184.1 GCA_016649475.1 Burkholderiales bacterium
CCCGCCTACACGGAGCTGCACTGCCTGTCGAATTTCAGTTTCCTGCGCGGCGCATCGCACCCGGAGGAACTCGTCGCCCGCGCGCATCAGCTCGGCTATGGCGCGCTCGCCATAACCGATGAATGCTCCTTCGCCGGCGTGGTGCGCGCGCATGCCGCCGCCAAGGAATGCGGCCTGCCGCTGATACTCGGCAGCGAAATCCAGCTCGCCGATGGCCCCAAGCTGGTGTTGCTCGCCACCGACCGCAATGGCTACGGCAATCTGTCCGAACTCATCACCCGCGGCAGGCGCCGCGGCGTGAAAGGCCGCTACGCCCTGGAGGCAAGAGACCTCGATCAGGGCTTGCCCGGCTGCCTGGCCCTGCTCGTGCCTGGTGCCGTACCCGCTGTTCCACACGCGCGCTGGCTCGCCGAGCGCTTTCCCGCGCGCGCCTGGATTGCCGCGGAACTGCTCTGCGGCGCGAACGACAGGGCGCGCCTCGCCGCGCTGCGCGAACTCGGCGAGGCTTGCGCTCTGCCGCTCGCGGCCGCTGGGGACGTGCATATGCATCTGCGCTCCCGGCGCAGGCTGCAGGACACGCTCACCGCCATACGGCTGGCCCAACCGCTGGCGCAGTGCGGCCAGGCCCTGTACCCGAACGCCGAGCGCCATCTGCGCCTGCGCCTGCGGCTGGCCAATCTCTATCCGCGCGAACTGCTGGATGAAACCCTGCGCATCGCCGCGCGCTGCACCTTTTTGCTTGACTGCCTGCGCTACGAATACCCCGAAGAAATCGTGCCTCCCGGTATCACGCCTGCGCAGCATCTGCGCACGCTCACCCGGGCGGGCCTTGCGCGGCGCTTTCCCGGGGGCGTGCCGCACAAGGTCGATGCCCTCGTCGAGCACGAACTCGAACTGATCGCCGAACTGCGCTACGAGCCCTACTTCCTCACCGTGCACGACATCGTCAGCTTCGCGCGCAGCCGCAATATCCTTTGCCAGGGCCGGGGTTCGGCCGCGAATTCGGCGGTGTGCTATGCACTAGGCATCACCGAAGTCGATCCGGCGCGCATGAGCATGCTGTTCGAGCGCTTCATATCGCGCGAACGCAACGAACCGCCCGACATCGACGTCGATTTCGAGCACCAGCGGCGCGAAGAAGTGATCCAGTACATTTATGCAAAGTACGGGCGCGAGCGCGCGGCGCTCGCGGCCACGGTGATCCGCTACCGGCCGAAAAGCGCGATCCGCGACTGCGGCAAGGCGCTGGGCTTGGGACTGGAGCAGGTGGAGCGGCTGGCAAAGACGCTTTCCTGGTGGGACCGGCGCCAGAACCTGCCCGAGCGCCTCGGCGAAGCCGGGTTCGACGCGGCCAGTCCGACCATAGTGCGCCTGCTCGCGCTGGTGGATGCGCTGCTCGGCTTTCCGCGCCATCTGTCGCAGCATGTAGGCGGCTTCGTCATTGCGCGCGGCCTGCTGTCGCGCCTGGTGCCGATCGAAAACGCCGCCATGATCGATCGCAGCGTGATCCAGTGGGACAAGGACGACCTCGATGCGCTGGGCCTGCTCAAGGTGGACGTGCTGGCACTGGGCATGCTCTCCGCGATCAAGCGCGCGCTCGCATTGATCGGAGAGCAGCGCAATTCGGCCATCAGCATGAGCGATGTGCCGGCGGAAGATCCCGATGTCTACGCCATGATCCAGCAGGCCGATACCGTGGGCGTGTTCCAGATCGAATCGCGCGCGCAGATGTCCATGCTGCCGCGCCTGAAGCCGGCGAATTTCTACGACCTGGTGATCGAGGTCGCGATCGTGCGCCCGGGCCCGATCCAGGGCGGCATGGTGCATCCCTATCTGCGCCGCCGCCAGGGACTGGAACCGGTGAGCTATCCGAGCGAGGCGGTCAAGGAGGTGCTGGCACGCACCCTGGGCATACCGATTTTCCAGGAGCAGGTGATGCAGCTCGCGGTGGTCGCCGCCGGCTTCACCCCGGGGGAAGCCGACCAGCTGCGCCGCTCGATGGCGGCGTGGAAACGCAAGGGCGGCATGGAGCATTTCGAGCAGCGCCTGACCCAGGGCATGCTGGAACGCGGCTATGCGCGCGAGTTCGCCGAGCGCATTTACCAGCAGATCCTCGGCTTCGGCGAATACGGTTTTCCCGAATCGCATTCGGCGAGCTTCGCCCTGCTGGTCTACGTGTCAGCCTGGCTCAAGCGCCACCACCCCGCCGCTTTTCTCGCCGCGCTCCTGAACAGCCAGCCCATGGGTTTCTATGCGCCGGCGCAGCTGGTGCAGGATGCGCGCCGGCACGGTGTCGAAGTGCGGCCGGTGGACGTACTGAAAAGCGACTGGGAGTGCACGCTGGAACCGTCTGAGGACACAGCGCCCGCGGTGCGCCTGGGCTTGCTCATGCTGAAAGGCCTGTCCGCGGCCGCAGCCATGCGCATTGTGCAGGCGCGTTTACCAGCCGGATTCGCTTCGGTGGAGGAACTGATGCGCCGCGCGCGACTGGACCGGCACGAACTCAAGTGCCTCGCGGCGGGCGGCGCCCTCGCCGCAATCGCCGGTCACCGCCGGCGCGCCTACTGGCAGGTCGCGGGCGTAGACACCGCACTGCACCTGCTATCGGAGGCGGCCATCCACGAAACCGATCCGCAATTGCGCGCGCCGAGCGAAGGCGACGGTCTCGTCGCCGATTACCGCAGCATGGGGCTCACTCTGGGGCGGCATCCGCTGGCGCTGCTGCGCTCGCGCCTGAAACGCATGCGCCTCGCCGCCGCCGAAGAAGTCCACAGCCTGCCGCATGGCAGCGCCGTGCGCGCCGCAGGTATCGTCATCGGCAGGCAACGCCCCGACACCGCCTCGGGCGTGGTGTTCGTGACGCTGGAGGACGAGACCGGCTGCGTCAACGTCATCGTCTGGCGCGACCTGGGCGAGCGCCAGCGGCGCGAACTGCTCTCGGCGCGGCTGATGGCGGTCTATGGATCGGTCGAGCGTGCAGGCGCAGTGGTGCACGTGATCGCGAGGCGGCTGGCCGATCACAGCGAACTATTGGGCAGGTTGGGCACGAAGTCGCGGGATTTTCATTAGGGCTTGCTTGCCCAGGAGCAGCGCTGCCCGGAACTCGGCGCTGCTATTGGCTTTCAGGCCGATTGCCGCATGTGCACAAGCATCTGGGCGTCAACTCGCCACCAGGCGAGACGTTGATTCTTCATTAAACCCAGGAGCACGTCCGGATGCTGAGCCATGTTCGTTTCGAAATTCCCGGCCACGCACTGCATGTGATCCAGCGCGGCCGTCTGCGCTCGCCGTGCTTTTTCAGTGAGGAGGACTGCATCGAATACCTGGCCTGGCTAGGCGAGTACGCCGTCCGCTACGCCTGCTCGATTCATGCATACGTGCTGATGGGCAACCATGTGCACCTGCTCCTCACGCCCTCGCGCGCGGGAGGCGTGACGAGCCTGATGCGCTCGCTTCGCGAACGTCACGCGGCACACATCGATGTAAGCTCTCATCGTGACGGCGCACTGTGGGAGGATCGTTACCAGGCGGTTCCGGTGCATGTCGGGCGCTACCTGCTTTACTGCATGCGCTACATCGAACTCAACCCGGTGCGCGCCCGCATGGTTGCGCGGCCGGAACACTACCGTTGGTCGAGTTTCCGCGCGAATGCGTGGGGTTGGCACGACGCACTGCTGACACCTCACGCGCGCTACTGCGCCCTCGGACGCGACGCGCGGTCGCGCCAGGCGGCTTACCGCGCGCTGTTGCTGGACCAGACGTCGCTGGCAGTGCCGCCACTTAAGGCGTGAACGATCACCAACTCATCTCTCGCGTTTAGCGCTTGCGCCAGGAGTCTAAGACAAAACGAGGGGATATCCCCGCCGTGCACCCTCAGAGGCCATTTCGGTAATCTCGAAATGGGTTCTAAGTGGCGTGTGCTACCAGCGACAGCGGCACTGAAGGCGCGGAGGCATATCCCAGCCAGATCGCGACCGCGGTCAGGGTCGCGGCCTGATAGGGGATGTTTATGTGATTGGTACTCGGAATACGCACGAGCTCTTTCGCTCCGGCCCAGGCGGCCATGAGCCGCAAGGTGTGCTCTTCCGGAACCACATCATCGTGCTCGGCGAGCAGTGCCAGGCACGGCTGCATGTTCGTCTTGGCATATTCCACGGATCTGAATTTGTGCCGCAGCAGCAGCGACAGGGGCGTGAACCAGAAGCGCCTGCGCGCCACCGCGAGCAGGCTGTCGTAGGGCGTGATCAGAACGACGCGCGCGGCCGGGCGGTTGGCTGCCACGTAGCTTGCCACCCCGGTGCCCAGGCTGCGGCCGACGAGCACGATGCCATCTGGGTCCACCCCGGGCTGCGCTGCAAGCCAGTCAAACTGTGCCAGTCCGTCCGCGAACAGCCCCGCTTCGGAAGGCTTGCCCTCGGATTCGCCGTAGCCTCTGTAGTTGAGGAAGAGCACTGCATGGTTGGGAAACCACTTGACCGCTCCCTGCAGCCAGGAGACTTCTTCACTGCGCCCGCCGTAGTAGATGATGGACGGACAGGGTGTCTCGCCCTGGCGCGGCCGCAGAAACCAGCCTTTGATCGCCTTGTTGCGAGACAGTGAAAGCCTGACAGACGTAATCTCATGGGTATCCGCGGGCTCTGTCGCGGTACGCATGGCATGGCTCGAATTGAACACGAAACGCTTTTGCAGCAGCGTAAGCGCTGTGAGGTATGCGGCGTATCCAAACAAGGCCCATATGAGACTGGAGAGTACGGAATGCAACAAGGTGGACTCAACGCTAGTGTCCGGCGCGATGTGCCGCGGTTCCAGCGACGCAGTCCCGGCCTTGTTCCACAGACCGACCAAATTTGTAATCGCGCTCAGCGGCGCAGCGTAGTCCAGGGCCCAGGCCTTGGAGAAATTGTCGCTGAGCTTGCGCGAAATGGCGAGGCCCTGGCTGCGTGCGCGCTTGGCTTTATCGAGGCGCTTGTTCGCGCAGCTAGGATAGTCCGCGCATCCGGTCAGCAGATCGAGACCCGTTTGCGCATCGCCAGGATAATCCGCCCGACTGAACCATTTGCTGTCGCTGCCGGTTGCGCTTGCACCCGGCGCTGCGCCCTCGCTCGACAGCGTTTGAAGCACATTGGCACCGTCCCCGCCGGCCCAGGCCAGCACCTTGAACGGCGCGAGCGCATCGCTGTAAAAATTGGCCGCGCCTGGCGCAGTCGAAGCAGCCGCGGCAACCTGAACGTTGATCGTCGTTCCAATGGCAGCAGCTGCGATCGCTATCCGTACAATTTGCTTTATCTGGCTCATGGCCTTAGTCGCAAGATACGAAAAATTACCCATAATCAGCAGAAAAGTCCTGTATATCCAATAACTTTGCTGCGAACCTCTATTACTACAAAGCATAATTCCGGCCAATGCGACGCAAAAAACCTAAGCCATTGGAGGGAATAAAAAAATAAAGTGAAAGCGATAATAACAGATAAAACACTCCAAGGAAAAAAGGTATTAGAAAACTTGCGCCAGCTTGAAAAAGTTTTAAGTAAGCCCGCTTTAAGGTTCACTATGAAACACGCTATCCCGAGGAAGTGGCGGCGCAGAGCAATAAACTTTCAATTATATAGTGACGGGGACAGCATAGTTTTTCGTATGCCTGATAACCCCACGCAGAAAAGCAGCGAGAAAGTTATACTCTCGGGCGTAGAGGAATTAATCCTTACTATGGACGGAACCCTCGCAGACGTAAACATAAAAATACTATTAAAATGAATAATAGTCCCCTCGACAGCG
>JAENXP010000571.1 GCA_016649475.1 Burkholderiales bacterium
CAGATCGCGCCGGTGCCAGGCATGGTCGCGCAAGGTGAACGCATTCCAGAACAGACCCGACAACTGCGTCTTGAGTATGCGCACGGGTGTGCCGGTCGAGCCGGAACTTTTCGATTCTCTTATGCCGCCGTGACCGGGGGGAACGTTGCGGCTTTTCAGATTCTCGAACTGCTCCTGCAACTCGCGCCGCGTGAGCAGCGGCAGTGCGGCGAAGCGCTCGAACGTAAGCGGTGTTGCCGGATCGTAGACGCCGCCCCAGCGCTCGCGATAATAGGGTACCGTCGCCAGCGCGTGCCGCAGCAGGATTTGCAGTTGCTGCAATTGACGTTCGCGCAGCTGATCCAGAGTCAGCCACTGCGTTCGCTCGAGCCAAAACAGCAGCGCGAGCACGGTTGCGCCGCCCGGAGCAGGCAGCCCCGGCCAGGACACACCCGGAACAGCGCTTTCGATATGCCAGTAGGGCGCTGCCCGCAACCCGACCCCTAGCGGCTGAATCGCGGGTCTCTGAGTGTGCCCGTAAGCGTCAGGTTGCTGTGTGCTTGCACCACGGGAGACTTGAGATCGACAGTGAAGCGGCCGTTGAGATGCTTTACTGCGTCAGCGCTGGCGTCGAGGTTGCCGGCGGCTCTCACCGGACCGGCGGCAAGGTGAATCTGCCGCAGCTGGGTTTTGCCGGATTCACGCACGAAGTTGCCGGTCAGTTCGGTGTACGTCGTTTTACCGCCGACCCCGCCACCCTGTAGCAGGCGCCCCAGGTCCACCCCGAGGACTGCGCCCTTGCGAATCTCGAATGTGCCCTCCAGACGCGGCGTCGCAAAAAGTTCGTCGAAGGACTTCGCGCGCATCGCGTACACCGCCTTGCCCTCGAGCGCGCCTTCCTCGAACAGCGCGGGCGCGAATTTGCCCGGGTCCAACGCTCTCACGCTGACTTCGCCGGTCATGCTCCAGTCCGCATCCCATTTGAGATGCGCGCTGCCTGTCAGAAAGCCGCCTTGGATTCCGCCCTTGAGTTCGCTCAGCCTGAGTTCGCCGCGGCGGATCACGCCCTTGGCACTGAAATTCTCCAGGAAAAACGAGGGAGCGAATGGCAGGCTGAACAAATTGGTATCCACTTCCAGTTGCGCGCCCTCGCCCTCCGGCACCAACAGCAGGCTCGTCTTGTGGTCCGGGGTCTCGAGAGCAATCTTCTGCCAGGCGCCGCTTTCGGCCATGGAAATCTTTGCATCGAGCGCAGGCAGGATGAAAGACTTCGAATCGAGTTTTCCATTCTTGACGATGAGGTTCGCCACTCTAAAGTCCTGCCCCGCCGGTTTGCCGAAAAGCAGGCCGGCCATCGCGTGTTCGCTCACCACCGGGGATTCGAGTTCGATCGACTTGAAAGCCATCGTGTCGCCGAACATATTGCCCGGACCGGCAGTCGCGTTGACGGTCTCCACCTTGAGCTGGCCTTCGCTGCCTACGGTAACCCCGTTGAGGCGCCAGTGCGGCTGCGGCACCAGCGACAGGTGCAGCGCCCTGATTTTCACCGGCTGCTGAAGATAAGCGCCGGCAAGCTTCTCGAAGCGCGGGATGTAGCCTTCGAACGAGACAAAATGCACCGCTACCATGCTGAGAATCAGAAGCAGGAACAGCGCCAGCGCGACCGGCTTACCCCACTTGACCCGCTTGCGTTGCACCCGCGCCGCCGGAGCTTGCTCGGCCTGGGTCTTGAACGCCGGCGCCGTAGCGGTCGCGAGAATGTGCATGCTGATTTCTTCGGGATCCTGCATGCGCGCGGGCTCGCGCGTCTCTTTCCGGCCCGCACCCGCCGCCTGCTCCGCCTCCAGTTCTTTTTCCATTTCGGCGAAGTGGCGCTCGGTCTCCTCCGCTTCCTGCGCCTCCAGCCGGGCACGCACCTCGGTGTAATCCAACTCCCTTTCCGACGTATCCTCTGCGGCGGGTGCAGGCCCACGAGCTGGCTCGTCTTCGCCCTTGCGCGCGCGTTCTAGTTCCTCCTCGGCTCGTTTTGCTTCTTCTTCCGACTTCTGGCGTGCCAGTTCCTGCGCTTCGATCTGCGCCTTCTCCTCGGCCTCCCTGCGCTCTCTTGCCTCGAACTCTCTGAGCATCCCGCCGCCAGCGCCGCCCCGCAGCTCCCCGGCCTCGGGTTCCACCGCCCAGGCTGGGCTGGAAACCGCGTCGAAATTGGTGTCGATTTCAGTCAGTTTATCCATGGAACGACCGGACCTGGCAGAAGTCTGCGGCTGCTCCTCAGCTTTACGCCGCGCGCTTTCCTCTGTCTCCTGGTGCTCGCGTTCCGCCGCTTCCTTCGCCTCGCGCTCCGCCTCCTCTTTCGCTCGGCGCTCGGATTCTGCGCGCGCTTCGGCCTCTTTACGCTCGCGTTCGGCCTGTTCCTTGGCCTTGCGCTCCGCTTCCTCTTTCGCCTTGCGCTCCGCTTCCTCTTTCTCCTTGCGTTTCGCTTCCTCTTTCGCCTTGCGCTCTGCCTCTTCCTTCGCCTTGCGCTCCGTTTCCTCTTTCGCCTTGCGCTCCGCTTCTTCCTTCGCCTTGCGCTCCGTTTCCTCTTTCGCCTTGCGCTCCGCCTC
>JAENXP010000758.1 GCA_016649475.1 Burkholderiales bacterium
CGCTGCTGCAGCTGGCCAAGGCCGGTGACACGCCCGACCTGATCGTCGGATGCACCGGCGGCGGCTCGAACTTCGCCGGCATCGTGTTCCCCTTCCTCGGCGCGCAATTGCGCGGCGGCAAGAAGCTGCGCATCGTCGCGGTCGAACCGGCGGCCTGCCCCAGCCTCACGCGCGGCCAGTACGCCTACGACTTCGGCGACACCGCGCATCTGACGCCGCTCACCAAGATGCATACCCTGGGCTCGACCTTCACCCCGCCAGGATTCCACGCCGGCGGCTTGCGCTACCACGGCATGGCGCCGATGGTAAGCCACATCAAGCAGCTCGGGCTGATCGAGGCGGTCGCCTATCATCAGACCACCTGCTTCGATGCGGGCGTATTGTTCGCGCGCGCCGAAGGCATCCTGCCGGCGCCGGAGGCGAACCATGCGGTGAAGGGCGCGATCGAGGAAGCGCTGAAATGCAAGGCCGAAGGCAAGTCGCGCACCATCCTGTTCAACCTGTGCGGCCACGGCCATTTCGACATGCAGGCCTACATCGATTATTTCGGCGGCAAGCTGCAGGATCTGGAATATGACGAAGCCGAGCTGGCGATGGCGCTCTCGGGGCTGCCTTCGGTGAAAGCCGCCTGAGATGCGGCATACTGCGCCGTAGCCGCCGCTGATGGAATTCCAGACGCTCAAGGTCGCGCTCACCGGGCAAATCGCGACCATCGAGCTCAACCGCCCCGAGCGTGCCAATGCGATGGAACTTGGCATGTGGATGGAGTTGCGCGATGCGATGCGCTGGCTCGATGAAACGGCGGCAGCGCGCGTCGGGGTGATTTCCGGCGCCGGCAAGCATTTCACCTCGGGCATCGACCTGGGCATGCTGGCCGGGATGCAGGCGCAAATCCGGGACGACTGCGACGGCCGGTCGCGCGAGAAGCTGCGGCGCGTGATTCTCGATCTGCAGGACACGCTCACGTCGATCGAGCGCTGCCGCAAGCCGGTGATCGCGGCGATACACGGCGCCTGCGTCGGCGGCGGCATCGACCTCATCTGCGCCTGCGATCTGCGCTATTGCTCGGCCGACGCATTTTTCTCGGTGAAGGAAATCGACGTCGGACTGACCGCCGATGTCGGCACGCTGCAGCGCCTGCCCAGGCTGGTAGGCGAAGGCGCGGCGCGCGAACTCGCCTACACCGGGCGCAAGGTGAGCGGCGCCGAAGCCAAAGAGCTGCGCCTGGTCAACCATTGCTACGCGGACCGGGAATCGCTGATGGCGGCGATGGGCGAACTCGCGGCAACGCTGGCGGCGAAGCCGCCGCTGGCGCTGCGCGGATGCAAGGAAATGATCACCTACGCGCGCGACCACACGGTCGCCGACGGCCTGAACTACGTCGCCACCTGGAACGCGGCGATGCTCTTGTCCACCGATCTCGACGAAGCGCTCGCGGCGGGCAGGGAAAAGCGCGCCGCCAAATTCAGCGACTGAGCCGCGCTCTCGCACGCCCCTATAGGTTTTGCCTTGGGATCTAGCCCATGACCACGCCCGATTCCGTGGAATTTTTTGAGCGCCAGTTTCAGCGCCAGCTGCGCGATGCCGATTTTGCGCTGAATCCGTTCGAGCAACTCGCCTTGCCCCATGTCGCCGGCAGCGTGCTCGATCTGGGCTGCGGCCTCGGCAACTTCAGCCTGGAGGCGGCGCGGCGCGGCTGCAGCGTAACCGCGGTCGACGCCAGCCCCACCGCGATCGAACGCCTGCGCACAACCGCGCGCAAAGAGCAGCTGCCACTTACGGCGCTGCAAGCCGACCTCGGTGGTTTCCGCATCGAGCTGGACTACGACACCATCGCC
>JAENXP010000042.1 GCA_016649475.1 Burkholderiales bacterium
AAGGTCGATCGCGAGGAGCGACCCGACCTGGACCAGATCTACCAGCTGGCGCACCAGATGATCAGCCAGCGCTCGGGCGGCTGGCCGCTCACCATGTTTCTCACCCCGGGGCAGGAGCCGTTTTTCGGCGGCACGTATTTCCCCAAGACGCCGCGCTATGGCCTGCCCGGATTCGCGGACCTGCTGCAGCGCGTCGCCCAGTTCTACCGCTCAGAACGGGAGCAGATCACGCGCCAGGGCGCAGCCATAGTCTCGGGCTTCGAACGTATGCAAGCGGCGAGCCCGGCGCAGCACGAGGGACTCTCGGCGGGCCCGATCGATCTGGCCCTGAGGAATCTGGAGGCCAGTTTTGACGCGCGTTACGGCGGTTTTGGCGCAGCGCCCAAATTCCCGCATCCGACCGACCTCGATTTATGTCTGCGGCGCCATGGGCCGGGCCGGGTGCGTGAAGACGCCGGCGGAGTCGGCGCCGGGCCGAAGGGTGAACCGCTCAATATGGCGATCCATACCCTCGGGCGCATGGCAGTGGGCGGCATATACGATCAGCTCGGCGGCGGTTTCAGCCGCTACAGCGTGGACGCGTACTGGCTGATTCCGCATTTCGAGAAAATGCTCTATGACAACGGGCCGCTGCTCGAACGCTACAGCGATGCCTGGGCCCTGACGCGCGATCCGCTGTTCGCCGAAGTGGTCGAGGAAACCGCGGCCTGGACAATGCGCGAGATGCAGTCCGCGGATGGCGGCTATTATTCCAGCCTGGATGCCGATTCGGAGCACGAAGAAGGCAAGTTCTACGTGTGGACGCCGCAGCAAGTTCGCGGACTGCTCAGCGACGAAGAGTACGCCGTGTGCGCGCCATTTTACGGGCTGGACCTGGCCGCCAATTTCGAGGGCGTGCACTGGCATCTGTACGTGGCGCGCGGTCTGGACGAGATCGCTCAAAGCGCGGGGCAGCCGGTAGAAAAATGCAGCGAGTTGCTCGCGCGCGCGCGCACCAAGCTCTTTGCGGCGCGCGAACAGCGCATACGCCCTGGACGCGACGAGAAAATCCTCACCAGCTGGAATGCGCTGATGATAGCGGGCATGGCGCGCGCGGCGCGTGTATTCGGACGCGCAGAGTGGCTGGCCTCGGCGCGCGCCGCGCTGGACTTCATACGCGGCACTTTGTGGCGGGAGAAAGCAGGGCCGGAGCGTGCGCGCCTGCTAGCTACCTGCAAGGACGGCCGTGCGCATCTCAACGCGTATCTGGACGATTACGCCTTTCTGCTCGCGGCCTTGATCGAGATCATGCAGACCGAGTTTCGCAGTCGCGACCTCGAGTTTGCACAGGACCTGGCCGAGGTGCTGCTGGAGCAGTTCTACGATCCTGAGCTTGGAGGCTTCTACTTCACCAGCCACGATCATGAAAAACTGATCAACCGGCCCAAACCCAGCTACGACAGCGCCACCCCCTCAGGCAACGGCGTGGCGGCGCTCGCGCTGCAACGGTTGGGGCACATCACGGGAGCATCGCGCTACCTCGACGCCGCCGAGCGCACGCTGCGGCTGTTCTATCCGGTCCTGGCGCAGCACCCCAATGGTTGCGCCAGCCTGCTGATGGGCCTGGAGGAGGCGCTCGATCCGCCGCGGGTAGTCGTGCTGCGCGGGCCGGAACCGCGGATGCGCGAATGGCAGCGGGTGCTGGACCAGACCTATCTGCCGCACACCCTGATCCTGGCGCTCGCACCCGGGGCGGCGGAATTGCCGCCGTTGCTGGCCAAGCCGGCAGTGCCCGGCGCTGTCAACGCATGGGTATGCCAGGGCGTTACTTGTTTGGCTCCAGTAGATAAACTGGAATCGCTGCTCGATGTACTCAAAACGGATAAACTCCGGTAGCATGCCGCAGCTTGGCATATCCATACTTTCCCAAGGAGAATCAGTGAAGACCCTAGCAACCTGTTTATTCATTTCGGCCGGAGTGCTCGCCAGTGCGAGCAACGCGCTAGCCTCGGAAGCTTTGGCAAAAAAATACAATTGTCTTGCCTGCCACACCGTGGACAAGAAGATCATCGGTCCGGCCTATAAGGACGTCGCCACCAAGTACAAGGGCGATGCGGGCGCCGAGACCAAGCTGATCAGCAAGATCAAGAAAGGCGGCGCTGGTGTCTGGGGGCAGATTCCGATGCCGCCCAATGCCACCGTGCCGGATGCAGATGTCAAGACTCTGGTGAATTGGGTGCTGTCCCTCAAGTAGACTAGAGTCGTAGGTCGGTTTGAGGCCGTCTCGCGGCGCTTGGCGCGGCGTGGGCTGCCCCGGCCGGGTGGTGTTTCAATGCGTCGACTATTTACAGGGAGAATTCCATGCAAGGCACGCGGTTCAGTCTCGCCATTTTTGCCGCAGTCGCGGCGCTCACGCTCGCCGGTTGCGGCGAAGAGAAAAAGCCGCAACCCGTAGTCGCCGCCCCGCCGCCGCCGCCGGCGCCGCTGGTGGTCAAACTCGGCCACGTGGGTCCGCTCACCGGCGGCATTGCCCACCTGGGCAAGGATAACGAAAACGGTGCGCGCCTGGCTGTCGAGGAGGCCAATGCCAAGGGACTGAAGCTTGGCGGCAAAGATGTCAAACTGGAATTGATCACCGAGGACGACCAGGCCGATCCCAAGGTCGGCACCACGGTGGCGCAAAAGCTGGTCGATGCCAAAGTAGCAGGCGTTGTCGGCCATCTGAACTCCGGCGTGACTATTCCGGCCTCGTCCATCTATAACCAGGCCGGCATTCCGATGATCAGCGGTTCGGCGACCAATCCCCAACTGACCGAGCAGGGCTTCAAGAACGTATTCCGCGTGGTGGGACGCGACGATCAGCAGGGACCCGCGATAGCGAGCTACCTGGCGAGCGAGGTCAAGCCCAAGGTGGTGGCGGTGATCGATGACGCCACCGCGTACGGCGAGGGCTTGGCGAACGAGGTCGAGAAGACCCTGAAAGCGGCCGGCGTAAAAGTGTTGCCGCGCGAAAAGGGGACGGACAAGACCGCCGATTTCAAAGCGATCCTGACCAAACTCAAGGGTAAGAAACCCGACGCCGTGTTCTACGGCGGCATAGACGCGACCGGCGGCCCGCTGATGAAGCAGGGGCGCGAACTTGGCATCAAGGCCGTGTTCGCCTTTGGCGATGGAGCGTGCACCGACAAGATGCAAGAACTGGCCGGCGATGCCGCCGAAGGGCTGCTGTGCTCGCAGGCGGGGCTCCCGGTCCAGGCCGCGAACAAGAAGTTCCTCGAGTCCTACAAGGCGAAATTCAATATCGACCCTATCCTGTATGCACCGTTCACCTACGACGCGGCCAACCTGCTGATCGAGGCAATGAAAAAAGCCGACTCGCCTGATCCGGTCAAGTACCTCCCCGAACTCGCCAAGATTAGCTACGAGGGCGCGAGCGGCAAGATCGAGTTCGACGACAAAGGCGACCGCAAGGACGCCGAGATGACCATCTTCACCATGAAAGGCGGCAAGATCGAACCGATCGCCGTAATCAAGGGCGGCAAGACCACCAAGTTCGAAGACTTCATTAAAGCGGCCGGGGGGACCTAAGCTGCGGCTGAACCGGCGCAGGCTGCAGAGCCCGAAAAGAAGCAAGGGTTCATATCAAAATGAGGGGCTATCCCCTGCGGGGACTTCGGCCGGGGCGCATCCCCTCATGCTTCCCCAAATCAGAGGCTATTTTGATCATTCTGAAATAGCCTCTAAGCGCAACGGGTAGATCCGCAGCGCACGCAGAATAACGGCGCCGAAAGGCGCCGCTATTCTGTCTGCATGCAGGTCATTTCCGGACCGGGGAATTGCAGGCTAGAGAAATCCTCAAGCCCCGCCGGCAGGCAGTTGCTTTGCGTTATCCGCGACTTTGCGTTTAAATCGGCCCAGGCATGGATATCTTTCTGCAACAAATCATCAACGGACTTACCCTGGGCAGCGTCTACGCCGTTGTCGCGCTGGGCTATACCATGGTCTACGGCATCATCCAGCTGATCAACTTCGCCCACGGGGAACTGGTGATGATAGGCGCCATGGTCGCATTCTCAGTGATAGGCGCGCTCGCCGGAACGCAATTGCCGCCCGTGTTGATAGTCCTCGCCGGGATACTGGTCGCGGTCCCGGTGTGCATGCTGGTGGGTTTCGCCATGGAGCGCATCGCCTACCGGCCGCTGCGCGGCGCGCCGCGCCTCGCGCCGCTGATCACCGCCATCGGCATCTCCATCATCCTGCAGCATGTGGCGCTGCTGGTCTGGAGCCGCAACCCTCTTGCGTTTCCGCAGATCATCCCGCTCGTCAGTTTCTACGTCGGCGGCGCGATCATCACCGGCGTGCAGATCGCCATCATCCTGACTTCGGTCCTGATGATGGTGGGACTGACACTGATGGTGTATCGCACCAAGCTCGGCATCGCCATGCGCGCGACCTCTCAGAACCCGCAGGTGGCCGGCCTGATGGGCATAGACATCAACCGCATCATCGCTTTCACTTTCATAGTCGGCGCGGGCCTGGCGGCGGTCGCCGGAGTGATGGTCGGCACCTACTACGGCATTGCCCACTACAGCATGGGTTCACTGCTGGGCATGAAGGCGTTTTCCGCCGCCGTGCTCGGCGGCATAGGCAATATTGCCGGGGCGATGCTGGGCGGCATCCTGCTCGGCGTGGTCGAAGCCCTGGGCGCGGGTTATATCGGCGACCTGACCAATAATGTTTTCGGCAGCAATTATCAGGACGTGTTCGCGTTCCTGATGCTGATCGCGGTGCTGGTGTTCAGGCCCTCCGGATTGCTCGGGGAGCGGGTAGGAGACCGAGCGTGAAGCGCAGGACGCGAAACGCCGCCTTCGAGCCGGGGTTCGGCAGATGAACATTCTTTCCCGTCCGCGGGCGAAGTGGATTGGCGTCGCATTGATCGCGATCGCGCTGATCGGACTGCCGTTTGCGCTATCGTCGGTGGGAACCGCCTGGGTGCGCATTGCAAATCTTGCCATTCTGTTTACCTTTCTCTCGCTCGGTCTGAACATCGTCGTCGGCTTTGCCGGGCTGCTCGATCTGGGATACATCGCCTTCTACGCCGTGGGCGCCTATGCTTACGCCCTGCTCGCCTCACCGCATTTCGACCTGCACCTGCCGTTCTGGGTGATCTTGCCGATAGGCGCGCTCGTCGCCTGCCTGTTCGGTGTCCTGCTGGGCGCGCCCACGCTCAAATTGCGCGGCGACTACCTCGCCATCGTCACCCTGGGCTTCGGCGAGATCGTGCGCATTTTCCTCAACAATCTGTCCCAGCCGGTCAATATCACCAACGGCCCGCAAGGCATCTCGCGCATCGACCCGTTCAGCTTCGGCTCCTTCAGTTTCAGCCAGAACGAGACCATCATCGGCCTCGCGTTTTCCGGGCCGATCAAGTACTATTACATCCTGCTGGCCCTGCTGCTGCTTGCCATCGTGGTCAACCTGCGGCTGCAGCACTCGCGCATCGGCCGCGCCTGGGAAGCGATACGCGAGGATGAGGTCGCGGCACGCGCGATGGGCATAGACACCACCCGAATCAAGCTGCTCGCATTCGCCATGGGCGCTTCCTTTGGCGGCATCGCCGGCGGCATGTTCGCCGCCATTCAGAGTTTCATCAGCCCGGAAAGCTTTGTGCTGGTCGAATCCATCATGGTGCTGTCCATGGTGGTGCTGGGCGGCATGGGCAATGTCTGGGGAGTGGTGCTGGGCGCGGTGCTGCTTTCTTTCGTGCCGGAACTGCTGCGCTACACCGTCGAGCCGCTGCAGCAGTCGCTGTTCGGCAGATCGATCATCGAGCCGGAGGTCATCCGCATGCTGCTGTTCGGCATGGCGCTGGTGCTGATGATGCTTTACCGGCCGGCGGGCTTGCTGCCATCGGCGGTCAGAAAGCGCGAGCTGGCCAAACCGGAGGAGGGGGAGGCATGAGCGGCGCCTTGCTCGAATGCAAGGGACTGGACAAGCGCTTCGGCGGTGTGCTGGCGCTGGCCGAAGTCGGGTTCAACATCAATCGCGGCGAGATCTACGGGCTGATCGGACCCAACGGCGCCGGCAAGACTACTTTGTTCAACGCGCTTACGGGCATTTACGCGTGCGATTCAGGCGGTTTCAGTTTTGCGGGCGAAACGCTCGCGGGGCTCAGGCCGGACCAGATTGCGGCGCGCGGCATCGCGCGCACCTTCCAGAACATCCGCTTGTTCGGCAATCTCTCCGCTCTCGACAACGTGATGATAGGGCGGCACGTACGCACTCGCGCCGGCGTGTTCGGTGCGATTCTGCGCACCCGCGCCACGCTCGTGGAAGAAGCGGCGATCGAAAAGCGCGCGCTGGAGCTGCTCGAATATGTAGGCATAGCCGCGCGCGCCAACGATGTCGCGCGCCAACTCCCTTACGGCGACCAGCGGCGGTTGGAAATCGCGCGCGCCCTCGCGACCGACCCGAAGCTGCTGGCGCTGGACGAGCCGGCCGCAGGGATGAACGCCACCGAGACATTGGAATTGAGAAAGCTGCTCGAGCGCGTGCGCGCCGACGGCACCACGATCCTGCTGATCGAGCACGACATGAAACTGGTGATGGGCCTGTGCGACCGGGTATTGGTGCTCGACTATGGCCGCAGTATCGCGGAAGGTCCGCCGCGCGAGGTGCAGCGCGATCCGCGCGTGATCGAGGCGTATCTGGGGGGCGCCGTCGCAGGCGCGGCGGCATGAACCTGCTGGAGTTGACGCGGCTGGAGGTGGCTTATGGCGGCATCAAGGCTGTCAGAGGCATAGATCTCTGCGTGCCCGAAGGCGAGCTGGTGTGCCTGATCGGCACCAACGGCGCCGGCAAGACCACCACGCTAAAGGCAATCGCGGGTCTGCTGCCGGTTGCGGCGGACGCAATTCGCTATGAGGGAGCGCCTATCGGAGGCGCGCGCTCGTTTGAACTGGTGCGTCGCGGGCTGGCGCTGGTGCCGGAGGGGCGCGGCGTTTTCGGCCAGCTCACGGTGGCGGAAAATCTTGCCATGGGTGCCTACGTGCGCAGCGATGCGGCGGCAGTGAGGCTGGACCTGGAGCGCGTGTTCAGCCTGTTCCCGCGCCTGGCCGAGCGGCGCGGCCAGTCTGCCGGTACGCTCTCTGGCGGCGAACAACAGATGCTCGCCATAGGCCGCGCCCTGATGAGCCGGCCGAAGCTGTTGTTGCTCGACGAGCCCAGCATGGGACTTGCCCCGTTGATGGTGCAGAAGATTTTCGAGACCATACTTGCAGTGGCGAAGGAAGGCGTGACCATACTTCTGGTGGAACAGAACGCGCGGCTGGCGCTGGAGGTAAGCAGTCACGGCTATGTGATGGAAACCGGGCTGATTACGCTGTCGGGGCCCGCGCGCGAACTGCTCAACGACCCGAAAGTGCGCGCGGCTTACCTGGGCGAGGCCGACTGAGCATGTCCCGGATCGGCTTGCGCCGCGGTCATTTTGCGTTGGCCAGGTCGGCCTCGGTGGTGAACGAGTCGGCATAGAATTCCTCCGGAGGCAGCGAGCACAGGGCGCCGAAGTCGCGCCGCGCCGCCTCGATCACCACCGGTGCGCCGCAGGCATAGACCTGGTGGCCGGAAAGATCAGGGAAATCCTCGATTACCGCACGATGGACGAAACCACAGCGCCCGGACCATGCGTCCTCGGGCAGCGCGTCGGACACCACCGGCACGTAGCTGAAATGGGCGTGCTTCGCCGCCCAACCCCGGGCAAGTTCGTCCATGTACAGGTCGCGCGGGCGGCGACCGCCCCAGTACAGAGTCATTGGCCGTGTCATGCCCGTGTATAGCGCGTGTTCGATAAGCGCCTTGATCGGCGCAAAGCCGGTACCGCTGGCGAGCAGCACCATCGGTTTCTGGCTGTCTTCGCGCAAAAAAAACGTACCGTGCGGCCCTTCGAAACGCAGGATGTCGCGAGCTTTCATCTTTTCGAACACGTGGTCGGTGAACAGGCCTCCGGCAAGATGGCGCACGTGAATCTGCAGCAGTTCGTCCTCATGCGGGGCGTTGGCCATGGAATAGCTGCGCCGCTTTCCGTCTTTGAGCAGAAACTCGATGTACTGTCCTGCCAGATACTGCAGGCGCTCGTTCGCCGGAAGCTTGAGGGTAATTACCGCCACGTCGGCCACCGGCATGTCGATAGTCTGCACGCGGCAGGGCAGGATTTTGATCTGCTGGTCCTTGATCGCGCCGACCTCGCGGCATTCGATGACGATGTCGCCCAGTGGGCGGGCGACACAGAACAGTGCCAGGCCGCGTGCCTGTTCGTCTGTAGACAATGCCGTGTCGGAATGTTTGCCGTAATCGACTTTGCCTTCGAGCAGCTTGCCTTTGCAGCTGCCGCAGGCGCCGTTGCGGCAGCCATAGGCGAGACCAAAACCTTCGCGCAAGGCGGCAACCAGTACGGTCTCCTCAGGCTGGACCTGGAAGCTGTGGCCGCTGGGCCGGATGGTGACCTGGTAGGACATAGTCGGAAACCTATTTGAATATGAGTGGATACCCCCCCTCATGCTCCCCTGATTGGCCTGCTGAAAAGCCGGTTTTGCAGCAGGTTCCAATATGATCAGGATAAGAGCGAGTACAATTTTACTATGAAGAAGCTGCTCATCGTTGGTTGCGGCGATATCGCGCTGCGCGCATTGCCGCAACTCGTGCTCGATTATCAGGTCTTCGGACTGGTGCGCACCACGGCCCAGGCCGAGCGCATCGCGGCCCTGGGCGCGAAACCGCTCTCCGGCGACCTTGATGATGCGGCCACGCTGTCGGCACCGGCCGAAACGGCAGACCTGGTATTGCATCTTGCGCCGCCCGGTGAAAGCGGCGAGATCGACCAGCGCAGCGCCAATCTGATCGCCGCACTTTCGTCGCGGCCGCCCGCTCGCCTGGTCTACATAAGCACCAGCGGCGTCTATGGGGATTGCGCCGGTGCGAAGGTGGACGAGGACCGGCCGGTGGCGCCGCGGACCCTGCGCGGCGCACGCAGGGCCGACGCGGAACGGGTGCTGCTCACCTGGGGCGAGCAATGCGGCGTGGCGGTGTGTGTGCTGCGCGTGCCCGGAATCTACGCTGCCGAGCGCCTGCCGCTGGCGCAACTCAAGCGTGGCGCGCCGGTATTGCGCTCCGAAGATGACGTCTATACCAATCACATACACGCCGACGACCTCGCCGCCATCTGTGTGACCGCGCTGGCTCGCGGCGCGGCCGGTCGCGTCTACAATGCAAGCGACGACAGCGAAATGAAAATGGGCGATTACTTTGATCTGGTGGCTGACCGCGCCGGCTTGCCGCGCCCACCGCGGATCACACGTGCGGCGGCCGAGGCAGGTGCGATTTCCGAAGGACTGCTGTCTTTCATGCGCGAATCGCGGCGCCTGGTGAACACGCGCATGAAAACAGAACTTGGCATACGGCTGCGTTATCCCAGCGTGCATGAAGGCGTGCCGCAAGTGGTCGCGGGCTGAAATCGTGGATAGTCTGTTGGTGCTCACTAACATGCCAGACCGCGCCAGCGCGGAAAAGCTCGCGACTTTGCTGGTCGAGCAGAAGGTGGCCGCCTGCGTCAATGTGCTTGCACCCTGCGACTCCGTCTATCGCTGGCAGGGGGAGATTCAGCGCGACGAGGAGCATCCGTTGCTGATCAAGACTGCACAGGACCGGTACGCCGAGCTGGAAGCGTCGATCCGCGCCAACCATCCGTATGAACTTCCCGAGATCATTGCAGTCCCAATCATTCGTGGTCTGCCGGCCTATTTGCGGTGGGTCGAATCCGAAACGCGCCCCGGCGCGCCGACCTGACCCCATAATTCCTATATGAAATCCAATATGTATCGAATTCTCGCGCTATTGTTTGCAATCTGCCTGCATGGGGCTGCCACCGCACAGGAGCTGC
>JAENXP010000226.1 GCA_016649475.1 Burkholderiales bacterium
GATTCGCGAAACCCCCGAAGCCCGGCCTGAATCCTTTCAGGAGGTGTGGAACCTGGCAAAACCGGCCTCGGGCGCAACCGGATGGGTGCTCGCGGGCATTCAGCAAATACAATAGCCTGGCCGCGCGTCGCGCGCATCGGAGAAAGCCGTGTTGCCACACCCCGGAATATACGCCCTCAACCACCTGCTCGGCGCCGAAGCGTGGGCGCGCGACAAGCTCAAACCCTACGCCGGGCAGTGTGTGGAGTTCCGCTCCCCGCCGCTGCCGGCGCTGCGCCTGGACATCCTCGATTCCGGACTGCTGCGCGCCGCGGTCGAGGACGCCGCGCCGACCCTGGTCGTAAGCATCGGCCCTGCCGCGCTGCCGGCATCACTGCGCGGCGAAGACGCGTTGATGCGCGAAATCGGCATAGAAGGCAACGCCGACCTGGCCGGCACGGTACAGTACCTGTTCCGCCATCTGCGCTGGGATATCGCGGAGGATCTGTCCAGGGTATTCGGCGACGTGCTCGCCCAGCGCATGGTGACCGAAGGCAGGCGCTTTGCCGCGTGGAACCGCGAAACCGCGGAGAAGCTGGCGCAGAACTTTGCCGAATACTGGATCGAGGAGCAGCCGCTATTGGCCCGGCCGGGCGAAGTGCGTCAATTTCTCGCCGACGCGGACCAACTGCGCGATGACCTGGCGCGGCTGGAAAAGCGCATCGAAACCTTGACCAGGAAAGCCTGAATAGCCGGGGACGCCGCACGGGATTACCGCTTTTCCCCGGTATCCTTGGTGTCCTTAGCGGTTAAAATCCATCCGAACTCCGACTTTCGCAGGCTAATCAATTGCAGCGCCTTCTGCGTCTCGCCCGTATCATCTATGTCGGCCTTCGTTTCGGCCTGGACGAGTTCGTCCTTGCCCACGCGCGCACGCGCTTGCTGCTGGTGGTGGTGCAGCGGGTGCTGTTCTGGCGCGACCTCTCCGAGCCGCGCGCGGTGCGCCTGCGCCTCGCGTTGGAGGCGCTGGGGCCGCTGTTCGTCAAGTTCGGCCAGGTACTCTCCACCCGGCGCGACCTGCTGCCCACCGATATCGCGGACGAGCTGGCGCGGCTGCAAGACCAGGTGCCGCCGTTTTCGACCGAACTCGCCCACGCCCAACTTGAACGCTCCTTCGGCCGGCCGGTGAGCGAGGTGTTCGAGCAGTTCGAGCCCCTGCCGGTGGCCAGCGCCTCCATCGCGCAAGTACATTTCGCGGTACTGCCCGGCGGGCGCGAATGCGCGGTCAAAATCTTGCGTCCCAACATGCAGGAAGCGATCGAGAAAGACGTGGCCCTGCTCGATAGCGCAGCCGGCTTGATCGAGATGTTGTGGGTCGACGGCCGACGCCTGAAACCGCGCCAGGTGGTGGCCGAGTTCGCCATGCACCTCAACGACGAACTGGACCTGATGCGCGAAGCGTCGAACGCGAGCCAGCTGCGGCGCAACTTCGCCGGTTCGCAGCTGCTGGTGATTCCGGAGATCTATTGGGACTACTGCTCGGCCTCGGTGATGGTGATGCAGCGCATCAGCGGCACACCGATCAGCCATGTGGCGCAGCTGCGCGCCGCCGGGGTGGACGTCCCGCGGCTCGCCCGCGCCGGGGTGGAGATTTTTTTCACCCAGGTGTTCCGCGACGGTTTTTTCCACGCCGACATGCACCCGGGAAATATTTTCGTCTCCACCGATACCGACCCGCGCGGCCAGTACGTCGCCGTCGATTTCGGCATCATGGGCACACTCACCGACGTCGACAAGAACTACCTGGCGCAGAATTTCCTCGCGTTCTTCCAGCGCGATTACAAGCGCGTCGCGCAAGCGCACCTGGAAGCGGGTTGGGTGCCGGCGGACACCCGCGTGGACGAATTTGAGAACGCCATCCGCGCCGTGTGCGAACCGGTTTTCGACCGGCCGCTGAAAGACATTTCCTTCGGCCGGGTGCTGCTGCGCCTGTTCCAGACCTCGCGCCGCTTTCACGTCGAGATCCAGCCGCAGCTGGTGATGCTGCAAAAGACGCTGCTCAACATCGAAGGCCTGGGACGGCAGCTCGACCCGGACCTGGACCTGTGGAAGACGGCCAAGCCCTACCTCGAGCGCTGGATGAGCGAGCAGCTGGGCTGGCGCGGCCTGCTGCGCAATCTGCAAAACGAAGCGCCGCGCTGGGCCAACATGCTGCCGCAGATGCCGCGACTCCTGCACCGTGCCCTCGACGCGGACCACGCGGCCGGGATCGAGCGGGTTCTGGAGCAACTCGCCGCGGACCAGAAGCAGCGCCACCGCAGTACGCTCATGCTCGGCCTGCTGCTCGCGGCCCTGCTCGCCTGGCACGTTTACCTGGTGCTGTAATTCGGGCCAGTCGACGGAATTGCCCTCAGGCGGCTGACTCAGGGAAATACGGGAAAGCCAAGGATGAGGAAGGAGTTCCCCTCTCCCGGTCCGCCCGTATTGTCAGACAGCGCGCGGCGCGCATTTCACCTCGCGCGCAACCGCAGGATATAGCCGGCGCAGGCTCAGCGGTAACCGGGCTGCCCCGGCAGGGGCTTGCGGTGCGCAAGTGCCGCGTCGATCGACTCGCCATGGTTGCGGATGATGGTCGGCGCCAGCGTACCCAGCACCATGCCGATGATAGACGCGAAGAAACCCACCAGGTTTGGCGGAACCATGGCCGCGGCGGCCGCGTTGTCCGCCACCAGCCAGGTGCCTATGCCGAGCACGATGGAAAGCAAGGCGCCTTGCGTATTGGCACGCTTCCAGAAGGCCCCTGCAAACAGCGGCACGAAGGCGCCGGTCAGCGTCACGTTGTAGGCGTTTTGCACCATTTCATACATCGTGCTAGTGCTGTTGACGGCGAACACCAATGCAGCGGCGGCGAAGGTCACCAGGATGATGCGCAGGGTCAGCAGCATCTGGCGGTCTCCCATATGGCGCACGAACGGGCGCAGCACGTTTTCGGTGAACAGTGCGGTCGGTGCGAGCAGGGCGCCGCTGGCGGTGGACAGGATGGCCGACAGCAGCGCGCCGAAGAACATCACCTGCGCCCACAGCGGCATTTTGCCCAGTACCAGGTCCGGCAGAATTTTCTGGATAACGCGGGCATCCTCGTTGGCGAACAGTTCTCCCAGCGACGGATCGGCCACCAGCGCCGCGTAGGCAATATAGATCGGCACGAAGGCGAAGCAAAAGTAGACCAGCCCGCCGATGATGGTGCCCCGCACCGCCGTCTTCTCGTTCTTGGCGCTGGTCATGCGTTGGAACACATCCTGCTGCGGAATCGAACCGAAGGCGAAGGCAAAAAAGGCGCCGGCCATCGCCCACCAAGCGGCGGCGTCCATGTCGGCCGGGAACATCGCCAGTTTGCCGTCGGCCGCGGCCTGGCGCACGACCTTCTCGACGCCCCCGGCCAGGTCGCCGACGAGCAGAGCGACCAGGGTCAATCCGATAACGATGACCACCGTCTGGAACAGGTCGGTGAAGGCCACCGACCACATGCCGCCGAAGATCGTGTAAATGACGACTATACCCGCGCCGAGGACGATGGCCTGGTTGAGCTCCAGCGCGCCGCCAGACAGCGAGAAAATCACCAGACCCAACGCGGTCATCTGCGCCGAGGTCCAGCCCAGGTAGCTCAGCGTAATCGACAGACTGGTCAACACTTCCACCGGTTTGCCATAGCGCCGCTTGTAGAAATCGCCGATGGTCAGCAGATTCATCCGGTAGAACAGCCTGGCGAACAGCAGCGCGGCCAGCACCAGGCACACCGAAGCGCCGAAGGGATCGCCAGGGATGCCGTGCAGGCCGTCCTTGGCAAAAGTTGCGGATACCGACAGCACCGTCTCGGCGCCGAACCAGGTCGCGAAGACGGTGGCGACGTTCATGTACAGCGGCAAGCGGCGGCCGGCGACCAGATAGTCGGTCGAATTCTTGACCAGACGCGCGGCGACAAGACCGATGGTGATAGTCAGCGCGAGGTACAGGGAGACGAAGGCGATCAGCATGCGCCGGTCCCTGCGCGCGGAGTTTTGGCACGATGTGGCGACGGCTTATTCTTCATTTAGGGCGCAATCTACGCCTGCGGCGCAAAGTTGGCAACGCCCAAACTGATGCCGACCGGGAAAGGAGCACGCCAGCCGCCCCTGTTCACGCAGTCCGCCTAATATCGATTCCGGGCAAGGTAGAATTCAGCCATGCCTGAAAAGCTGATCGCGGTTGAAGCGGATATCACCACCTTGCCGGTGGATGCCATCGTCAACGCCGCCAACAACCCGCTGCTGGGCGGTGGCGGCGTGGACGGCGCGATCCACCGCGCTGCCGGACCCGAGCTGCTCGCCGAGTGCCGCGGGCTGCGCGGCTGCGCCACCGGACATGCCAAGCTCACTCGCGGCTACCGCCTGCCGGCGAAATACGTGATCCACACCGTGGGGCCGGTATGGCAGGGCGGCGCACAGGGCGAGGCCGCATTGCTCGCCGCCTGCTACCGCGAAAGCCTGACGCTGGCGCTCGCGCACGGCGCGGCGAGCATTGCCTTCCCCGCGATCAGCTGCGGCGTCTATGGCTATCCGCCGCAGCAGGCGGTGCGCATTGCGTTGGCCGAGTGCGCGCAGTTCGCCGCGGCCGGGCCGAATGTCACGCAAATCGTGTTCGCCTGCTTCGGCCCCGAGATGCTGGCGCTGTACCGCTCGGAGCTCGTCCGGCTTTAACATGGCGGCCACCATACCCGTCAACGAATACCGACCCTCGCCGCTGGCGCGCTATCTGTTGCTGGTCTATGTACTGCTGATAATTTACGCCAGCCTGCATCCCTTCTCCGGCTGGCGCGATCGGGGCGTAAGTGCATTCGCATATCTCGGCGGCGGCTTGCCGCGCTATTTCACCGCCTTCGATCTGCTGACCAATTTCGCCGCCTATCTGCCTCTGGGTTTTTTCGCGCTGCTGGCGCTGCACCCGCACCTGCGCGGCACGCCCGCGGCCACCGCGGCCGGTATCGCCGGCTGCTGTTTAAGCCTCGCGCTGGAAGCGCTGCAGACCTATCTCCCCAGCCGCATACCGTCAAACCTGGATCTCGCCACAAACGGCCTGGGCGCCTTTGCCGGAGCCGGCCTGGCGCTTGGCTTCGGCGTGGACCTGCTCGGCCGCGGCAGGCTGCACGAGCTGCGCCACCGCTGGTTTCTCGCCGGCCACCAGTACGACCTCGGCCTGGTGTTGCTCGGACTGTGGCTGTTCACCCAACTCACGCCGGAAACGCTGCTGTTCGGCAACGGGGA
>JAENXP010000134.1 GCA_016649475.1 Burkholderiales bacterium
ACAATACGCGAAACGCCTGTTTTCTCCGCGAAGATTCGGAACGGCAGGAGGACTTTAAGATTAATGAATTTCGGCTGCTGCATGTTCGACCACCGTTCCTGCGCTTTTGCCGGATTTCGCTTTCTCTTTCGCCTCGTCAACCGCCCCGATCATGTAGAGCGCGCTCTCCGGGTAGTCTATAAATTCATCGCGCAGGATTCGTTCGCAGCCCTCGAGCGAGTCTTTGAGGCTGACGAGCTTGCCTTTGAGCCCGGTAAACTGCTCGGTCGTGAAAAAAGGCTGGGTAAGAAAACGCTCCAGCCTTCGGGCGCGGGCGACTACGCTGCGGTCCTCCGGCGAAAGCTGCTCCAGGCCGAGCATGGCGATGATGTCCTTGAGTTCCGCATATTGCGCGAGGGTGCGCCGGATTTCCTGCGCCAGGGCGTAGTGACGCGGGCCGACGATGCCCGGCGTGGCCATCTTGGAGCTGGACTGCAGCGGGTCGATCGCCGGGTACAGGCCCTCGCTCGCGCGCTTGCGCGACAGCACGATGGACGCTGAGAGATGCGAGAAGGTATGCACCGCCGCCGGATCGGTGAAATCGTCCGCCGGCACATACACCGCCTGGATCGACGTGATCGCGCCGGTGTCGGTGTTGGCGATGCGCTCCTCCAGGCCCGAGAGTTCGGTGCCCATGGTCGGCTGATAGCCCAGGCGCGAGGGCATCTGCCCCATCAGGCCGGACACTTCCATGCCGGCCTGGATGAAACGGAAGATATTGTCGATGAGCAGCAGCACGTCGCGATGCTCGTCGTCGCGAAAATACTCGGCCATGGTCAGCGCCGCATGGCCGACGCGAAAGCGTGCGCCGGGGGGTTCGTTCATCTGGCCGTACACCATCACCATGTTCGGCAGCACGCCGGCTGCCTTCATTTCGCGATACAACTCCTCGCCTTCGCGGCAGCGCTCGCCGATGCCGCAAAAAATGCTCACGCCTTCGTGCTGCCCGACCATGTTGTTGATCATCTCGGTGAGCAACACCGTCTTGCCCACGCCCGCGCCGCCGAACAAGCCCGCCTTGCCGCCGCGCTCCAGCGGCATCAGCACGTCGATGACCTTGATGCCGGTCTCGAACACCTCGGACTTGGTGGAGCGCCGCGCCAGGGAGGGTGGAGCCCGGTGCACGGAACGCCAGCGCACGTCGGTGGGCGCAGCTTCGCGGTCGATGGCGTTGCCGAACACGTCGAACATGCGCGAGAGGATTCCTTTGCCCACCAGCGCCTTCAGCGGCCCGCCCGAGTCCTCCACCGGCATGCCGCGGGCGAGTCCCTGCGTGGGCGTGAGCGCAATGCCGCGCACGTGCTGCGCGTCGAGCTGGGCCAGAACCTCGATGACTA
The DNA here is from genome assembly GCA_016649475.1 of Burkholderiales bacterium. Lineage (GTDB taxonomy): Bacteria > Pseudomonadota > Gammaproteobacteria > Burkholderiales > SG8-39 > 2-12-FULL-64-23. The sequence continues at coordinate 1,377 of JAENXP010000134.1, forward strand.
TCCTCCCTTCCTGCGCGTGGAGCAGGGAGTAGATCGGCGGCAAATGCCCATCGAAGCGTATGTCCACGACGCTGCCGCGCACCGCGGCGACCACGCCGAGGTTCTGCGCATCGGTCTTGAGCCCGGCTTCGGTCATCTCACTCTTTATCCTTTTTCTGCTCAGGCAATACCTATATCATTTTCGCCGCATCGGCGCCGCACTACTGTGCGCTAGCGCACAGAACGGCGGAGTAAATGGGCGTCGTCATATTTGCCGATCGATGAGTAAGGCATTGCCGGCCGCATGCCAATGTTCGGTACCGTACCGACTGCGGTTGATGCTCCGGTTAGTCTTCACAGGAACATGCTGAATCGGTGAATCTGCCGACAATCTGAATAGCAGGCGGGGAAAAAGCGATGTCCGCGTTCCAGGCAGCAACACTTATTGCGCGTCGAAGCACAGCGTGAGCGCAATGCGGGTCGAACGCGACTCATTCGGCGCCGTCGAGGTGCCGGTCGAGCGGCTCTGGGGTGCGCAGACGCAGCGTGCCCTCGGACACTTCGACATTTCCACGGAGCGCATGCCAGAGGAAATCGTGCTCGCCCTCGCGAGCGTGAAAAGCGCCTGCGCGCGGGTAAATCACGAACTGGGCTTGTTGCCCGAAGACAAGGCAGAAGCCATCGTCGCGGCGGCCGAAGAGGTGCTGCGCGGCCGCCACCAGCAGGAGTTTCCTCTGTCCGTCTGGCAGACAGGCTCCGGCACCCAGACCAACATGAACATGAACGAGGTGCTGGCCAACCGCGCCTCGGAACTTCTCGGTGGAGAACGCGGAGAGAACCGCCGCGTCCATCCCAACGACGAGGTCAATCTCGGGCAGTCGTCGAACGACATCTTCCCCACCGCCATGCATCTGGCCGCGGTTCTGGGGATCGTGCGCATATTGCAGCCGCCACTTTCCCGGCTGCGCGCGACGCTTGCGGCGAAATCCGCCGCCTTCGGCGACACCGTCAAGATCGGGCGCACGCATTTGCAGGACGCCACGCCGCTGACTCTGGGCCAGGAATTCTCCGGCTACGTCGCCCAGCTCGACCATGCGCAGGTGTTCATCAAGGCTGCGCTGCCTTCGCTCTACCCGCTCGCTGTCGGCGGCACCGCCGTCGGGACCGGGCTCAACACTCATGTGGATTTCGGCGTGCGCGTGGCAGCGGGAATAGCCCTCACCAGCGGGCAGCCCTTCGTCAGCGCCGCCAACAAATTTGCCGCACTGGCCGCCCACGACGGCCTCGTCGCCGCGCACGGCTCCCTGAAGACGCTGGCGGTTGCGCTGATGAAGATCGCCAACGATATCCGTTGGCTCGCTTCAGGCCCGCGCTCAGGGCTCGGCGAACTCAGCATCCCGGAAAACGAGCCTGGCAGTTCGATCATGCCGGGCAAGGTCAACCCGACCCAGTGCGAGGCGCTGACCATGCTCTGCTGCCAGGTCATGGCCAACGACGTCGCGATCGGCATCGGTGGCGCGTCGGGCAATTTCGAACTGAACGTCTACAAACCGCTTATCGCCCACAACTTCCTTCAAAGCGTGCGCCTGCTCGCCGACGGCATGCACAGTTTCGAGATCCATTGCGTGCGCGGCGTCGAACCCAACCGGGAACGTATCGCCGAACTGCTGGAGCGTTCATTGATGCTGGTAACGGCGCTTGCGCCCCATATAGGCTATGACCGCGCCGCCGAGATCGCCAAGCGGGCGCACCTCGATGGCAGCACGCTGCGCGCGGCCGCGCTGGCGCTGGGGCAGGTCACGGCGGAGGATTTCGATCGCTGGGTGAAACCTGCGGAAATGGTCCACGGCAACGACGGCGGGCCTGTGTCCTGACCCGGGAGCATGCGGCCGGCATTTCCCGGGAAACCGGCCGGCGCCGAATCCGGCGCGTGCAGCGGTTCAGGCAGCCTTGCCCAGGCCCGGCCGCGAAGCGCGCATCTTGACCGCCAGGTCATGCAGCGCCGTGCGCAATCCTTCTTCAACGACCGGATGATAAAAAGGCATGCCGAGCATTTGTTCGATGGTCATTTTGCTTTGCAGCGCCCAGGAGAGCAGATGGGACAAATGTTCGGCAGCAGGCGCCAGCATTTCCGCACCCAGGAAGCGGCCGGTGGCCGGATCGCCGTAGACATGCAGCAGGCCCTTGTTCTTGAGCGTGATGCGCGAGCGTCCCTGGTCTTCGAAGCTCGCCTGCCCGGTGACGAAGGCGCCGGGTTTCAGCAAATGGTATCCGCCCCCGACGATGCCTATCTGCGGATCGGTGAATACAACGCCGATGGGCGCGCGACGCATGCCGGACTTGATTTGCTGGCCCAGCGCAAGACCTGCGGCATTCCCGCCTGCAATGCGCCCCTCGTCGGCGGCCTCATGCAGCAGCGGGATAAAGTTGCCGGCGTCGCCTGCAATGAAAATCGGGCTCGCACCGTCGGCGCACTCGGTGCGGGTGCTCGCGTGATCGAATAAAGGCACGCCTTTGGCATCGAGCTTGAGTGTGGTCTTTTCCAGGCCCAGGTCCTTCACATTGGGCGTACGGCCCGTGGCGGCGAGAACATAATCGAAGTACTCTGGTTCCGGCTCGCCTGCGTGCGCCGCGCGCCCGATTGCGACCTGCTCGCCATGACGGCGCATATGCGTTATCTGCGCGTCGGGTTCCAGCGTAAATTCCTCATTGAAGACCGCCAGCGCGTAATCGCGAATCTCAGGATCGCTGAGCGGGCCGATGCGGCCACCCCGGCCGAGAACCACGACACGAACGCCCAGACGATGCAGCGCCTGCCCCAGTTCCAGGCCGATGATCCCCGGCCCGATCACGGCCACCGATTCGGGCAAGTCAATCAAGTCGAATACGTCGTCGCTGGTGATGAGGCGCTCACCCAGTTCCTTGAATGAATCCGGATAGTCGGCGCGCGAGCCGGTTGCGATGACCACGCTCTTGGCCTCGACGCAGGTATGGTCTGCGACCGTTATCGTATGGTTGTCCGCGAAACGTGCATGGCCGCGGATGCGGTCTGCGCCGGGAATGCTTTCTACGTCGCTTAGCACGAAGCCGACAAAGCGGTCGCGCTCGCGCCGGACCCGGTCTATGACCTCGCGACCGTCGATGCGAATGACGCCGCCGGCATGAACGCCGAAAGCCGGGGCCTTGGCGACGGCATGGGCCGCATCGGCGGCGGCAATGAGGAGCTTGCTCGGCATGCAACCCACGCGCGCGCAGGTGGTGCCGTAGTCGCCGCCTTCGACGATCACCGCACTCGCGCCTTCGCGCTTGGCTGCACGGTACGCGACCAGGCCCGCTGTGCCGGCACCGATTACTGCAACGTCAATTTTCAAGGTCTTCATGTTAGGAGGGCAGTGGTGGCATTGGCTTCTTCGGCTTTCTGCGGGATGGCGGAATGACCGGTGCGCGCTTGATGGGAACCTTCTTCTTCCTGACCTTAGTCGTTGCCATGCTCACTTCTCCTCGAGGACGCCACGCCGAGCAACACACGCCGAGCGACAGGCCGGCACGGACTGGTTCGCAACCGCTGCCGTTCCCGGCTAGCGTCTGCCCTTCGCTTTCTTTGGAACTGGCCTCGGCCCGGGTTCCTTCACGGGCGGCTTCTTCCTGCCTTTCGCTGTCTTCGTCATTAGGCGTCCTTTTCGCTGCTGAACAACCGGCCGAGGATCTCCACCTCACTCCCGCCTACAGGATGCGCGTGGCGCACATCGGGCGTCTGTACGCTGGCGAACACAGTCACTCAAGCCGCCATGCGCGGCATTGAATGCAGACAGCGGGATAATCCGGCTGGCGCATTCACACTGAGGCCGACTTTACCGCGGTGCCGGCAATACCACTGAAGCCGAGAACGCCGGCGATCAGCGCGATGATGAGGAATGTTACGGCCCAAGAGATCATGTTCAACTCCTTCTTGATAAAAGATTGGCGCGAACAAAGATGTTTCCGCCCGCGCTACGACGTACGCGGCGCGTTTCAAGGCGACCGCAGTACGCCATTGAAGAAAATTACAGTAAAACTCCTCAGTTGTATGTTCGCTGGCACACAGTATCTCTCCCGCTTTGATGCAACCAGAAAGCCGTTTTCCGCTTTGACCTTGGTGCTGCGACCGTTGATATGCGCACAAACACCGGGGTCTTCTCACCCACCTCGGTGAGCATTCTGGCGGTTGTGTATTGCTTCAGCGAGGCGGTCAGCTCGAAGTATCCATGCGCACCCGTCGCACGCGCGTGCACGATGCGCTCTGGAATGCGCTCGTGATCGATCTCCTAGGCGAATGGCGCCGGCCTGCCAGCTATTGAAGTGGACTGATGCGTTGGCACTTATTGCCACTACACGATTCTTGACCGGACGCTCCGTTTCAAACCGCCTGTATTGTTCCCGCTGATGAATGCTCCTCAGGCAGCGGTTCCGATCAGTGCCCCGATACCTGCAGTGACTCCCATGGCCAAGGCACTCCAGAATGTGATGCGCATTATTCCCGTTGCTACATTCGCGCCGCCAACATGGGCGGCCAATCCCCCCAACAATGCGAGAAAGAGAAGCGACGCTCCGGAAACGGCGAGAATGAGGTTCGATTCGGACACGAATGCAACGACCACAAGCGGCATGGCGGCGCCGGCCGCGAAACTTCCGGCAGAAGCCAGCGCAGCCTGTAACGGACGTGCCCTTAACGTCCCGGAGATGCCCAGTTCATCGCGGGCATGCGCACCGAGCGCATCATGCGCCATGAGTTGCCCGGCGACTTGCTTCGCGAGGGAAGGATCAAGCCCGCGGCCAACATATATCGCCGTCAATTCCCGCTGTTCGCCTCCAAAGTCGGCCTTGAGTTCGCTGCGCTCTTGATCGAGCGTGGCTTTTTCGATATCTGCCTGCGAATGGACGGAGACATATTCTCCGGTAGCCATCGACATCGCGCCCGCAACCATACCTGCGACCCCCGCGATCAGTATGCTGCTGTGCGTTGCGTTGGAAGCGGCGACGCCGAGGATGAGGCTCGATGTGGATACGATCCCGTCGTTCGCCCCGAGTACCGCCGCGCGCAACCAGCCGACACGTTGTAGCCGGTGCATCTCTCTAGGATGTGCAGTCTTCTTCAACCTTGCGGACTTTCGTTCATATGCCGGCAGTACTTCTCAAGATTCTCGGGCAGGTCGCACGGACAAACGCCGCACTGCTTGTTGCCGGGGACCGCGTAGTCCATGAATTGTGGACGGGGCAGGTTCAGGTTGGC
>JAENXP010000505.1 GCA_016649475.1 Burkholderiales bacterium
CGTGGGCTCGGAGATGTGTATAAGAGACAGACGCTGGATACCTCCTGGTAGATCTGCAGGCGCACCGCGCCGCCTTCGGAGATCTGCGGCTTGATGCGCAGCGTAAGTCCCACGTCCTTGCGCTCCACCGTCTGAAACGGCGTCGGCGTGGTGGCCGCGGCCGAAACGGCGTAGGAGCCGGTGAGGAAGGGAACGTTCTGACCGATCACGATTTTCGCCTCCTCGTTGTCCAGGGTCAGCAGCGTGGGCGTGGACAGGATGTTGGCGTTGGCGTCGGTTTCCAGCGCGCGCACCAGCATGCCGATGTTCACGATCTCGGCGCCACCTATACCAGGGAGCTTGATCGTGCCCTTTATCACGCCTACGTTCAGGCCGCGGCCTACCGTGGTCGGGTTCCCCGAAACACCGATGATGTTGGTACCAGTGCCGCCGAAATTGGTGCCGCCGACCACCTGCGTTCCCGACTGGCCATAGCCGGTGAGGTCCTGCCACTGGACGCCGAACTCCGCAGCCTTGTCGGCGGTGAGCTCTGCAATCAGCGCCTCGACATACACCTGCGCGCGGCGCACATCGAGCTTCTCCACCACCGCGCGCAGATTGTTGTAGATCGCATCGGGCGCGGTGATGATAATCGCGTTGGTGGCGGAATCCGCCTGGATGATGCCGGGCGTCGACGCACTGGCCTGCGCCGGCGCCTGTTGCGTCCCCTGTCCCAGCGGCGTCGCACTCAGAGGCTGGGCGGCCGTACGCGTCTGTCCCGACGAGGATTCCCCGCTGTAGATCGCGCGCAGGACCTCCGCCAGCTTCACCGCCTCCGCGTTTTTCAGGTAGATGACGTGGATATTGCCGCCGACGCTGGTGGGCGAATCGAGCATCGCCGCCAACTGGCGCACCCGCTGCAGTTTCGCCGGATCGCCGGCACGCGCGAGCACGCTGTTGGAACGCGCATCCGCGGCAATCGTGAACCGGCTGGTCGGATCGGCCGCCTGCGCCGGCTCGGTGAGCAGGCGGGTGATGGTCTGGGCCACGTCGATCGCGGAGGCGTACTGAAGTTTGACGACGACCGAATCGCCATCGGTCGGCTGATCGACCGCCTCGATGATTTGTTCGATGCGCTGCAGGTTGCTCGCATAATCGGTCACCACCAGCGTATTGTTGCCCGGGTAGGCGGTGACGCTGTTGTTGGGGCTGATCAGCGGACGCAGCACCGGCAGCAGCTGCGCCGCCGATTCGTGCTGCAGCCTGAACACCTGTGTCTGGACGGTATCCCCGCCTGCGCGCGGCCGCTGCCGCGGCCCGGACGTGGGGCTGCGATGCATTTTGGCCTCGATCTCCGGGACGATCATGACCATGCCCCTCTCCTCTACCGCGGCAAAGCCCTGCAGGCGCATGGCCGACAGGAACACCTGATAGACCAGCGATCTGGACATCGGTTTGGCGGAGACGATATTGACCGTGCCCTTGACGCGCGGATCGAGTACGAAATTCTTTCCGGTGATTTCGCTCACCGCCTTCACCACGCCCTCGATGTCGGCGTTGACGAAGTTGAGCGTGACGACATCGGGCCCGCTCGGGCTGACGGCCGCCTTTGCAGCGGCGCGTTCGCCCGGGTTCGTGTCCGCGGACCACGCCTGGCCGGCGCAAGCGAGCGCGGCCGCCCACACAATTCCGGTTCGCAACCAGCAATTCTTCATAGATGATCCTCGGGAGCGCCCTGAATATACGATGGCGATATCATTCGAAACCTCGGGTTCTAGTCATTGTTCTTGCGCCCACCTGCCCTGACGCCGCGCCTGCCAGCCCGTTGTGCGGCGGCAGTCGCGGCGGCGTTCGCGGCAGTGGGTTGAGCGGTTTGCCGGGTAACTGGCGCAGTTACGGTCCTTTGCGGCCATGCGAGGGATTCGCGCACACCACGGCGTTCCAGGATGACGTGATCGGCATGGACCTCGGCCAGCCGGATGCCGGGGGCCACGTCCTCGCCCTCCTGCACCGCCAGAATCTCCTTTGCCTCCAGTTGCACCATCGCGTAGCCGCGCCGCCCGGCGGTAGCCGCGACGACGCCGAGAAGTTTGATCGCAATCCCGGTAGGTGCGGCGGCCGCCTGGGTGCGCGGCACAGTACCGAATATCGCGCCGGCGGACGCCACATTGCCGCTTTGCGCTGCGGCGGGCTCGAGGCGCTGCTCGGCGCGGGGCGCAAACCACGCCCAGGTCCAGTACGCCAGCACCGCGCCTAGCAGCGCTACCGTGACCAGGGTGAGCAAGGATATCAGGACCGACTGCGCAAGACCGGTTCGAGCAAACGAAAGCGCCTGCATTCTTAGTCAATCGCCATTCGCGCGCTGAAAAAATAGTCTGGGCCGGGCGCAGTAATCGGCCGGATACATCGGATGAAGCATTATATAATGGAACCGTCGCAAGCACGCCGGTCAGACGCATGGTCTGATGCTTCGCTTGCGGCATTATATAGTGGAAGCAGCAGCTTCCGAGACGCGGGCGCATCAAATTTTGACAAGGATGAATTGGCGATGCTGATCGGGGTTCGCGGGCAACGTGGATTCACCTTGCTCGAAATAATGGTGGTCGTCGTCATTCTCGGCATTCTCGCCGCCCTGGTGGTGCCGAAGATCATCAGCCGCCCGGACGAGGCGCGGGTGATCGCGGCGAAACAGGACATCGCGAGCCTGATGCAGGCGCTCAAGCTCTACCGCCTGGACAATCAGCGCTATCCGACCACCGAGCAGGGATTGCAGGCGCTGGTCGTAGCACCGACCACCTCGCCGGTTCCGCCCAACTGGAAGCAGGGCGGGTACGTCGAGCGGCTGCCCAGGGACCCCTGGGGCAACCCTTATCAATTCCTGAATCCGGGAGTGCAAGGCGAGATCGACGTTTTCAGCTACGGCGGCGACGGCACCCCCGGCGGCGAGGGCAACGATGCCGACATCGGATCCTGGAACCTCTAAGCGGCCATTTCAGAATTACCGA
>JAENXP010000304.1 GCA_016649475.1 Burkholderiales bacterium
AATACGTGCCGCGCAAGACACTCGCGCCCTACCGCGCGCGCGGCGTCGGCAGCTGGTACGGACGCAAGTTTCATGGCCAGCGCACGTCCAGCGGCGAAATCTATGACATGTACGCCATGACCGCGGCGCACACGACGCTGCCGATTCCAAGCTACGCGCGCGTGACCAACCTCGCCAACGAACGCAGCGTGATCGTGCGCATCAACGACCGCGGGCCGTTTCTTGCCGGACGCATCATCGATCTGTCCTACGCCGCGGCGTACAAGCTCGGCTACATCGGCGCGGGCAGCGCCTCCGTCGAGGTCGAGTCCATCACCGCGGACGAGATACCGCTGATCGCCGCCGAGCGGCGACTAGCGGCGCCGGACGCGAGTGCCGCGCCGCCGCCGCTCGCCGATGCGCGTCCGATCGCGCCGGTGACCATCGCCGCTGCCACTGAGCCGCCAGCCGAACCGGCCAGGCCAGCGCGAGCGATTCCCGTCGATACCGAAGCCGGCGGTATCTACCTGCAGCTCGGCGCGTTTTCGGGCCGCGAAAACGCCGAAAATTTCCGCGTCCGCATCTATCAGCAGCTTGCCTGGCTCAATGACGCGATCCGGATTTTCGCGCGTGACGGCATGTACCGCCTGGATCTGGGCCCCTACCGCGACCGCGACGAAGCTGCCGGCATGGCCGAGAAGATCCGCGAGGCGCTGCAGTTCGAACCGTTCATCGTGGTGCGCTAGTGTCCGAATTGCCAGTTCGTTGAACAATTGCTTGGCGAAGAAAAAATGATTGAAACAGAAAAGCGACGATTCTCGGCGCCTTTCTTCAGCGAATTAGTGATTCGGGACACCAGGCAGCGCTGCGAATGAGACCGGCAGTCTATGCGCTGTGCCTGGTCCTGCCCCTGTGCGGCTGCGCCGGGCTGCAACCGCAGGACGCAGCGTCGCAGGCGGCATCTGCCAAACCCGCAAGCATTCCGGTGTCGCAGTTGCTGCGCCGCCCCGGCGGCTATTACAAGGATGACGGCCCCGACGGTATCCCGCCGGTCGATCTGGACAGCATCGCCGACGCCCAGCCCAGGCCCGAGCCCCTGAACCTCCACGCCAACGATCCCTACGTCGTGTTCGGCAAGGAATATGTGCCGGAGAAGGAATTTTCGGCGCACAGAAAGCAAGGCACCGCCTCCTGGTACGGGCGCAAGTTTCACGGCCAGCGCACCTGGAGCGGCGAAATCTACGACATGTACGCGATGACGGCAGCCCATCCGACGCTGCCGATCCCGAGCTACGCCCGCGTCACCAACCTGCAAAGCGGCAGGTCCATCGTAGTGCGCATCAATGACCGCGGACCGTTTTCTTCCGGCCGCATGATGGACCTGTCTTTCGCCGCGGCCTATAAGCTCGGCTTCGCCGAAACCGGAATCGCCGCGGTGGAAGTCGAGAGCATCGTGCTGGCCGCGGTGGCGGCGCCTCAACGCGCAGCCACGGCAGGCGAGGCGAGCGGCATCCCGGTAAGCAAGGAGACCGCGGGCATATATCTGCAGCTGGGTGCGTTCTCGTCGCGCGCGAATGCGGAGAGCTTCCGCGACAGCATCCGCAAGCAGTTGTCCTGGCTGAAGCAGACAATCAGGATTCAGGAGCGCGGCAAGCTGTTTCGCCTGCATCTGGGACCATACGCCGACCGCGACGAGGCCAAATCCATCGCCGAAAAAATTCGCGCCGAGCTCGATTTCAAACCGCTGGTAGTCACCAACAGTTTCCAAAGAACCGAGGGGTCGCACTGACTCGCGCTCCCGCAGACGGGGCGGCAATCAAATGACCTTTGTTGCGGCCGGGCAGGCGCGGCGAGCGGATGTCGGCTGGTATAATCGATGCTTTTGCGCCGCACTCATGACACGCCTGCTGCTCGTTTTCCTGCTTCTGCTTCCGGCACCGGTCTACGCGGACGTCCCTGCGCCGCCGGCTATCGCCGCCAAAGCCTGGCTGCTGTACGACTTCACCAGTTCTCAGACCATCACCAGCGCGAACCAGCATGAGCGGTTCGAACCGGCCTCGCTGACCAAGCTGATGACCGCTTACCTCGCATTCTCGGCGCTGAAGCAAAAAACACTGACGCCGGAACAGGTCGTCCCGGTATCGGAACGCGCCTGGAAGGCGCCCGGGTCGCGCATGTTCCTCGAGCCGAAAAAACCGGTGAAGGTGGAGGAGTTGCTGCACGGCATGATCACGCAGTCGGGCAACGACGCCTGCATCGCGCTTGCCGAGGCCATCGCCGGATCCGAGGAAGTGTTTGCGCAAATGATGAACCGCGAGGCGCAGCGCCTGGGCATGAAGGATACGAACTACACCAATGCCAGCGGCCTGCCGAACCCCAGGCACTACTCGAGCGCGTACGACCTGGGACTGCTCGCGACAGCGCTGATCCGCGATTTCCCGGATTACTACCCGCTGTATTCGCTGCGCGAGTACCGCTATAACAATATCACCCAGCCGAACCGCAACCGGCTGCTCTGGCTCGACCCGAATGTGGACGGCATGAAGACGGGCTATACTGAAAATGCCGGCTATTGCCTGATAGCGTCGGCCAAGCGCGGGGCGCGGCGCCTGCTGTCGGTAGTGCTGGGGGCGAACTCCGACAACGCCCGGGCGCAGGAAAGCCAGAAACTGCTGAACTACGGCTTCCAGTTCTACGATTCGGTAAAGTTGTACGGTAAGGGCCAGGCGGTAAGCACGCTGGAAGTGCTCAAGGGAACAGAGAACCGGGTGAAGGCCGGGTTCCTGTCCGATTTCTACGTCAGCGTGCCGCGCAGCCTCGCCGATCAGTTGAAAGCGGATATGGTGAGCATGCAGCCCCTGGTTGCGCCCATCGGCGCGGGACAGAAAGTAGGCACGGTCAAGGTGACGCTGCAGGATAAGCTGTTGGGCGAGTACCCGGTGGTGGCGCTGGAGAACGTGGCGATAGCCGGATTTTTCGGCCGCGCATGGGACAGCATGCGGCTTTGGTTCAAGTGATCGCTGCGGGGCGGCGCTCATCCCGAGGAGTGCCAGCGACGCAGGATGTTCTTTTGTACCCCGGGCAACAGCAGGTTCTTCCGGCACCGCCTTGGGAATCAGTTATCAGGAGATGCAGATGATTTATCTCAATGGCGAATGGATGCCGATCGAGAAAGCCATGATTCCGGTGCTCGATCGCGGTTTCATTTTCGGCGACGGCGTGTATGAAGTGATTCCCTGCTACTCCGGCCACCCGTTCCGCCTGCGCGAGCACCTCACGCGCCTGCAATCCAGCCTCGACGGCGTGCGCATCGAAAACCCCTATAGCCTGGATCGCCGGGTTGAACTGGTGTGCGAGATGGTCGCGAAGAATCCATGGGAAGACCAGGGGGTGTACCTGCAGGTGACGCGGGGCGTGGCGCCGCGCGACCATGCCTTCCCCAAAGGCGTGAAGCCCACTGTGTTCATGATGTCCAACCCGCTCACCACGCCGCCCCAGAGCCTGCGCGAGCAGGGCGTGCCCGCAGTCACGGTTACGGACAACCGCTGGCTGCGCTGCGACATCAAGTCGGTGTCGCTGCTTGCCAACTGCCTGCTGCGCCAGGCCGCCGCGGATCAGGGCGCGGTGGAATCGGTGCTGCTGCGCGATGGGTTCCTCACCGAGGGCTCGGCGAGCAATATTTTCGTGGTCAGGGACGGCCTCATCATCACCCCGCCCAAGACCAATTTCATCCTGCCCGGAATCACCTACGACGTGGTCGTCGAACTGGCGCGCGCCAACCGGCTGCCGCTGGAAATCCGCCAGGTTAGCGAAGCCGAGGTGCGCGACGCAGACGAACTCTGGCTCACCTCCTCGACCAAGGAAGTGCTGCCGATCTCGACCCTGGACGGCAAGCCGGTCGGCCACGGGGAAAGCGCAGGCAAGCCCGGACCGGTGGCCGCACGCATGTATCAGCTCTACCAGGACTACAAGCGTACGGTAATGCGCGCACCGGTCGATGTCGACGCCTGAACCCGAGTCGCTGCTCGCCTTCCCCTGCGACTTTCCGATCAAGGTCATGGGCGAGACCCAGCCGGGGTTTGCCCAGGCGGTGATGGATGTGGTGCTGCGGCACGCGCCGGATTTCGACGCCTCCACCATGGAAATGCGCAAGAGCCGCCTGGGCAAGTACCTGTCGCTGACGGTCACCGTGCGCGCCCAGTCGCGCCTGCAGTTGGATGACCTGTATCGCGAACTGTGCGACCACCCGATGGTCAGAATGGTGCTGTAAGAACCCGTTGCAAGATGATTTTTGCAACGGCCTGACATAGGGGAGTATGAGGGGATGTATCCCCTCATA
>JAENXP010000558.1 GCA_016649475.1 Burkholderiales bacterium
CATGAGGTTTTGATGCCGGCTATCAGACCGGCGAGCTATTGCTCAAGACGTATCGATGTACATGTGGTTCTCGTTGAGTATCTGGATGGCGAACTGGCAGTAATGTTGGGCCGCCACAATTTGGCGGGCTTCATGGACCGCCGCGCTCCCGCGCGAATACCGCCGACTTATCGTTCCAGCGCCTCCTTGTAGCGCCGGCGAGCCGCCTCCTCCTTGATCACATCGTCGATTTCGCGAATTACGCTGCCCACGTCGGCGGGCTTTTCGCTGCGCACAAAGCAACCGGTGAGCGCGATTTCCGGGTGCAGCTTTCCGCTTTCGTAAATTGCCCAGATTTCGCGGCCGTAGTCGGTGGCGAGCAGCTCCGGGGCGTAGCGGCCGAAGTAGGCGGTGAGGTTGTCGACGTCGCGCTGGAGCATGGCGCCGGCACTGTTATTGCCCGCAGCGTTGACGGCCTGGGGCAGATCGATGATGACCGGCCCGTCGCCGCCGACCAGCACGTTGTACTCGGACAAGTCTCCGTGGATGATGCCGGCGCAAAGCATGCGCACGACCTGCATGATCAAGGTGTGATGGTATTCGCGCGCCTGCGCTGCGCTTAGCGCCAGGTCGTTGAGCCTCGGCGCTGCGTTGCCTGTTTCGTCGGTCACCAGTTCCATCAGCAGCACGCCCTCGAGGAAATTGTAGGGCCGTGGCACGCGCACCCCGGCGGCGGCCAGGCGGTGCAGGGCGTCCACCTCGGCGCTTTGCCAGGCCTGTTCCTGCTCCTTGCGTCCGTAGCGGGAACCCTTCTCCATGGCGCGGGCGCGCCGACTGTTCTTTACCTTGCGGCCTTCCGTATATTGGACGTTTTGGCGGAAGCTGCGCTTCTCCGCTTCCTTGTAGACCTTCGCGCAGCGTGTATCGTCGCCGCAGCGGACTACGTAGACCTCGGCCTCCTTGCCGCTCATCAGCTGGCGCACGACCTCGTCGACGAGACCTTCCTCGACCAAGGGTTTGATTCTATTCGGAGTTTTCATGGGCGCCTTTCAGCGCGGATACGGCGCCTGGTGATGATGGGGCAGACGCGATTTTACGCTATCCGGAAGCCGCCGTTCGTTTCGCGGCGCATGCCTGGCCAATAGTGGGCTTTAGCGGCCGAAGAGGACGTTGCAGCTTGGCTGCTGGGAGAAAAAAAGGCCGGTGGCGCTGTTAAAACGCCACCGGCTAGAAGACGGGATTCCAAAGGAGGAGGAGGAGAAACCCCGCAAATGAATACTACAATAACCAATGTTGCATTGCAACAGCCATTTTTTAAAAGTGCCTAAAACTACGCGCATTTTCCATCGTATTTTCTGATCTTCGCCATCACATAATGCGTTATGACGCAACGCACCAATATGCTATAAAAGCGGTGCAAGGGAGATTTTGCACGGAAAATTGATGTGATGATTATCAGGCCGCTGACAGTATTCGAGCGTGAGGCCGTCAGAAACTTCTATCTCTCCCTTACGCCAGAAGATCGGCGCAAGCGCTTTTGCTGCACTATTTCCGACGAGACCATTTCCAAGTACGTGGACCGGCTGAATTTCACCCGGGACACGGTTCTGGGCGCATTTGACGAACAGCCGCGGCTGGTCGGGCTGGCCGAGCTTGTCCGCGGCGCCACGGAAAGTGAAATGGCGTTCTCGGTGCGTCCCGAGAAGCGCGGCCAAAAGATCGGTACCCAGCTAATACAACGGCTGTTCCTGCGCGCCAGGATGTGCGGCATCGCGAAGGTGTTCGTGGTGTTTCTTTCGGACAACACGCCCATGCGCCGAATGGCCAGTCGCGCAGCGATGGCGGTGAGCACGGTCGATGGCGAATCCCACGCAGGGCGAGAGTTGTCCGCCGCGACTGCGGAAGAACTGGCGCATTGGTACGCGGAGGAAAGCCTTTCGCACAGTCGGTATTTCGGGACCCTGGGAATTGTCCGCTGGGGCTCGCTCGTGAGCCGGTCCGAAGGCACGATTTCACAGCCGTCCGAGGTTCTGGCTCCCACCGTTTGACCAATCCGGGTCGGCGGCAATTTGTCCGCCCGGCTATCCGCGCGGTTCTTGCGCATTGTCAAATTGCCACCAAGGCGGCGCCCGGACAATATCCGCAGGTTCTCTAACGGATAACGGCAAGGAGGAATCGACGGTGGCACTGACCAAGGCCCAGTTCGCCAAACTCGAGCGCACGCTGGACAAGCAGTACCTATCCCTGCTGGAAGAAGTCCGCGATGCGCTGGAGCACAGTGAAAACCAGCAGTATGTGGAACTGATCGACAGGGCGCCTGCAGACATCGCTGACCAGGCGACCGGTGACGCGCTGGCCGATCTCAATCTGACGATCATCGACCGTCACGTCCGCGAAATCCGCGACATCGAAGCAACCAGGTTGCGCCTCGGGGAAGGCGGTGTCGGAGAGTGCATCGACTGCGGCACTGACATCGGATTCGAGCGCCTGCTCGCCTGCCCTACGGCGAAGCGCTGCCTCGATTGCCAGCGACAGCACGAAAGAACCTATGCCCACGAGGGCAATCCGTCGCTTTAGCAAGCCGCTGCAAAATGAGTTTTGCAACAGGCCAATATCGGAGGAGCGTGAGGGGAGGTCCCCCGAGG
>JAENXP010000269.1 GCA_016649475.1 Burkholderiales bacterium
CGGTGGAGGGGACGACGCTGAGGCTGACCGCCTCGCCGGGCGAGCTGAACTTCGTGGTCGTGCGGTCGGCCCTCCTGCCCGGCGCGGGCAATCGCGCGCGTGGCCTTTGCCGCGTCTTCCAGCGCCATCAGGCTGATGTCGTCGGAGAAGGCGAAGGCGGTCTTCTCGCCGGAGACGGCGCGTACTCCCACGCCCTGCTCGATGTTGAAGCTGCCCGCCTTGACGATGCCTTCCTCCAGGCTCCAGCCTTCGGAGCGCACGTACTGGAAGTACAGGTCGGCGTAATCGATCCGGTGCGCCATGATTGAACCGAACACTTGCTCGAGCTTGCCCGCGCCCAGGTCGTAGGGTGCGAGCAGACAGGATTCGGCGGTGGTGAAAAGCTGGGTCTGCACGGACAAATCGGCAACAGTCTGCATGGGGATCATCACTGTTCAGGAAAAGCGTGCATTTTACTCTCAGACCGGCTCCCGATCGCGCAAGTTCTGGCGCCGCCGCCCGGCCTTGCCCGAATTCTTTCACGGCACCGGTATCCTAATGTTTTTGCATGTCTTTCCAAGGCTGTGTAGCATGGGCCCGGGAATCACGGCTGGCGCATCGCTGTCGATCCCCTCGGGCACGCCCGCCAACCCAGACGAAAGGACTTGAATATGCCGGCATGGTTCATCCCCGCGCTGAAGGCCGTGCTTCCGCACGTCGGAACCATCGTTTCGGCGACTGCGCCGGTATTTACCAGGAAAAGCGCTGATGCAGCCCCCGACCAGACGGCATTGCTGCAACAACAGATAACCGAGCTTCAGGCCGCCGCATCCGCGAACGACGCGCACATCAAGGGACTGGCGGCGCAGATTCAAAATACCGTCGAAACGCTGGAGAAAGCCGCAGCGCTCGCCGAAAGCCGGCATCGACGGATTCTGACGCTGTGCGTCGCGGCATCGATCCTGTCGGTTATCTCGCTGGGCGCGGCATTGTTCCTTGTTGGTGCGCGATGAGTGCCCGTCGTCACGCCGCGCGTATCGGGATCTGCGGGCAACTGCTCGCGGCATCCGTGTCCATCCTCGCATTGTCCTGCACCTACGCACAGGCACAGGACGCTGACGCATTTGCACGCATGCTCGCCGCGGCGCATCGCACGGCCGGCAATGTGGCGCGCGACGGCTTTCGCCATCCTGCCGAGGTCCTCGGATTTTTCGGCATCAGGGAGGACGCCACCGTGGTGGAAATCCTGCCCGGCAGCGGTGGTTATTACATGGAAATTCTCGCGCCCTATCTGAGGGACAGGGGTCTATACATCGCTGCAAACCGCGACGGGGCGGCGCCGCCGCAGTATCTTGCCGACCACCGCAAGCTGCTGGTGCGGCTCAGGGCCGAGCCGGCCCTCTACGACAAGGTCGTGGTCACGCAATTCAATGCCGGCCTGCACGAAATCGCGCCGCCGGGCAGCGCCGATTTCGTGCTCACCTTCCGCAATCTGCACAACTGGATTGCGCGCAAGGAGATCGACGGGGCGCTGCGCGCCTTCCACAAGGCGCTGAAATCCGGCGGCGTGCTCGGCGTCGTGGATCACCGCGGACGCACCGATCTGCCCCAGGAAGCGCAAATGAAGACCGGCTACGTGCGTGAAGACACGGCTATCGCGCTGATTGAACAGGCCGGGTTCAAGCTGCTGGGCGCGTCGGAAGCAAATGCCAACCCGAAAGACACGAAGGATTACCCGGAAGGAGTCTGGACGCTGCCGCCGACCTATCGTCTCAAGGACCAGGATCGCGCCAAGTACCAGGCGATCGGCGAAAGCGACCGCTTCACCCTCAAGTTCCAGAAAAAGTAGGTCACGGGCCACGCGGCTAGCCCGGGCTGAGGCCCTGCTCTACGCGCCGACGGGCTCGCCGGCGCAACTATATGAAGACGGACCGGCAATCCGCCCGCCGCGGCGCAGAAATTCTGTATCCCATTCTTTTGACTTACAATACCCTCAGGAAACAATTCCGAGCCCGATAACGGCTGTCGACATCAGGCAATTACTGCGACTAAGGGAGTCTGAAATGGCACTTAAACTTCCCACACTGGCCCCAGACAAGAAACAGCTTCCGACCATCGTCGGTGGGGTGATCGTCCTGGCTGCCGCGGGATGGTTCGGCTGGCAGTACCTCAATGAAGAGCCCCCGCCGCCGCCGGCGCCGATCAGGAAACCTCAACCCGTGACCGCGGCGAAACCCAAGGTCAAAGCCCCGTCACCCGCTGATATCGAAAAGGCGCAGGTCAAACTGAGCGAAGACGTCCTCGCCGCTTCGGGCCTGAAACAGCAGTTGGACCAGTTGCCGCAGACCCTGGCGGCCAGTGTCAGGCAATCGGGCAAGCCGCAAAAAAAAGCTGCGCCCGCCCTGAAGCAGGCGATCGAAGACGCGCTGGCCGAGGCGTTTGCCGCGGGCGAATTTCACGCCAAGGTCAGCGCCAATCTGAAAAAGAATTTCGATCAGAAGCGGCTGCAGGCGCTGCTCAAGGATTTCTCCACGCCGACCGCCAGGAGCATGATCGAAATGGAGCGTTCTTCCGCCGCGCCGGAAGAACGCGCCAAATTCGCCCGCAGCACTGCGGCGACCAAACTCCCGCCGCAGCGAGCGGAACTGATCAAGCGTATCGATGCGGCGACCAGGGCGAGCGAACTGGCGGTCGCAGTCGCATCCTCGACCGTCAACGCGCTCGCACTGGGCATGGCCGGAGAAAACGCGCGCAAAAGCGCCGCGATGGACAAGAAGATAGAAAAGCAGCGCGCTGCGACCGCGCAAAAAATCCGCGATGCGACCCTGCTCAACCTAGCATTCGGCTACAAGGACGCCAGCGACGCCGACCTGGAGAAGTACGCCGGCATTTACGAAGCGGAAAACAGCAAATGGCTCTACGGCCTGGTGTACGAGTCATTGCTGGACGAAGTCAAAGTCGCTTCGGCCGAGGCCGCGAAGCGCATCGGCGAGATGGCGATCAAGCCCGCAGCAAGCACGCAGACGCTCGCCAGTGCCATGACGGGCGCGGACGCAAGGGCCTGCCTGCGCCTGGAAACGAACACGGCGATCATCAAGTGCGCCGAGGCCTACCGCTGAGCATCGCCCCGCTTACATCACCCGGTGGCTAAGCGCCGGCAGGCTAAGTCGCACGCGCGCGATCTCGGCGTGATCGAGCTCGGCGCTGACCACACCCGGACCGCCCGCAAGCACGCCGAGCACCTCGCCCCAGGGATCGACGATCATGCTGTGGCCCCAGGTGTCGCGGCCGTTCTTGTGATGCCCGCCCTGCGCCGGGGCGAGCACATAGGCCTGGTTCTCGACTGCGCGCGCACGCAGCAGCATCTCCCAGTGGGCCTTGCCCGTGGTGGCGGTGAACGATGAGGGAACGAGGATGAGATCCACCGCACCCATCTTGCGGTACAACTCGGGAAAGCGCAGGTCGTAGCAGATCGACAGTCCCAGCCGGGCGAAAGGTGTCTGCAGTGTCACCACCTCGGCGCCCGGTTCGATGCTGCGCGATTCCTGAAAGCGCTCCGTCCCCAGGTCGAAGCCGAACAGGTGGATTTTGTCGTAACGTGCGACGCGCCGGCCGGTGTCGTCAAACACCAGGCAGCTGTTCCTCACCTTGTCGGGATCGGCGCATTCCAGCGGCGCCGAACCGCCGACCAGCCACACCTTGTTTCTGGCCGCCGCCGCTGCCAGAAAATCCTGTATCGGCCCGTGTCCGTCGGCTTCGCGCACCATCACCTTGTCGCGGTCGCGCAGGCCGAGGATGCAGAAATATTCGGGCAGCGCCACCAGGCGCGCGCCCTCGCCCGCCGCCCGCGCGATCAACTCGCCAGCGGCGGCCAGATTCGCCTGCACCTCGGGCTCGGACACCATCTGCACTGCCGCTACCTTGAACTTTCCTTCAGCCATGAATGTTCGTCCTCCCGTCCGGTGAGTAATCGATGATGCCGGCCTGTGCCGCTGCCGGCGCATGCTCAGTGCTCATTTCGCATCGCCGGCAGCGCCATCCGGCGAACTGCCCTGCGCGTCGCCGGCCTGCCCCCGCGCCAGCTTCTCCACCTTGGGATCAGCCCAGTCGCCGGTAATCGAATACTCGAAGGCGAAGGCCTGGCCCAGCGGATCCTTGAACAGGCGCTGGGCCAGCAGGGTCGCAACCCCTGCGATCGGGTTGGCGAGCATCAGCCCGCCAGCCAGGGACAGGCTGTCGCCCACGCTGGGCACCACACGAACCTTGAGCGCCTGCGTCTCGCGGGTGAGATCGATGTTTCCCGACATCGCCACCTGTGCCGAAGGTCCCTGCATGGCGAAATTCTGCGTGCGCATCACCCCGTTTGTCACCGTGGCGGTGGCGGTGACGTTGTCGAACGCGAAGCCTTCGCTGAAGATATCGCGGAAGTCCAGTGTAATCCGTCGCGGCAGCGCCTGCAGGCTGAGTATGCC
Source organism: Burkholderiales bacterium (assembly GCA_016649475.1). Taxonomy (GTDB): domain Bacteria; phylum Pseudomonadota; class Gammaproteobacteria; order Burkholderiales; family SG8-39; genus 2-12-FULL-64-23. The sequence goes on from JAENXP010000269.1 coordinate 4,452, forward strand.
CAGCAGCTTGCCTATGCCCGGTTCGATCTCGAGGAACTGCCCTTTCTCCGCGACCAGCGAAATGTCTCCGCTCAGCGTCGGGTAATCGATGCTCTGCGGGTTACCGGCCCACGCGAGTTTGCCCAGCAGCTCGGCGCTGCCGCGCCGCATGCTGCCGGGATATCCCATGCGCTCCAGGTACTTGCCCAGGTCGCTAATTTCGAGCTTAAGGTTCAGGCTGGTACGCTGCTCGGCAGCGACGCCCCGCCACAGGCCGTCGGCGCCGAGGCGCGCCTCCGGCGTCGTCAGCGTCAGCTTCTCTATGCGCCAGTCCAGGCCC
>JAENXP010000624.1 GCA_016649475.1 Burkholderiales bacterium
ATGCGCGCTTCCAGGGCGTGGCCGCTGATGGCGAGCTCGTCCTGCGTGCGCGGCAGCGGTTCGCCGCAGGCCACGCGCAGCTGCCATTCGACCAGGTCCAGCCCGGTGATCATTTCAGTCACCGGGTGCTCGACCTGCAGCCGCGTATTCATTTCCATGAAATAGAAAGTGCCGGCGTTCTTCCCGTCGCCGGGTTCGGCAATGAACTCCACCGTACCCGCGCCCACATAGCCGATCGCCCTGGCCGCCGCGACTGCCGCCTCTCCCATGCTGTTGCGCCGCGCCTGGCTCATGCCCGGTGCCGGTGCTTCTTCGAGCACCTTCTGGTGGCGCCGCTGTACCGAGCAGTCGCGCTCGAACAGATGCAGCGCGTCGCCCTGGGTGTCGGCGAATACCTGGATTTCGATGTGGCGCGGGCGCGAGAGATACTTTTCCAGCAGCACGCGCTCGTCGCCGAAACTCGATTTGGATTCACGCTGGCAGGAGGCGAGCGCATCGGCGAAATCGGCCGCCCGCTCGACGATGCGCATGCCTTTGCCGCCGCCGCCGGCCGAGGCCTTGATCAGCACCGGATAGCCGATCTTGTCCGCCTCTTTCCTGAGCAAGGCGCCATCCTGTGCATCGCCGTGATAGCCGGGCACCAGCGGCACGCCGGCGCGGCCCATGATGTCCTTGGCCGCGCTCTTGCTGCCCATGGCACGGATCGCGGCGGGCGGTGGTCCGATGAACACCAGGCCGGCCTTCTTGCAAGCCTCGGCGAAATCGGCATTCTCGGACAGGAAGCCGTAGCCGGGGTGGATGGCCTCGGCGCCGCACATGGTCGCAGCCTCCAGGATTTTGTCGCCGCGCAGGTAGCTGTCCCTGGCTGCGGCCGGCCCGATGCAATACGCCTCGTCGGCAAGGACTACATGGCGCGCGTCGGCATCGGCCTCGGAATACACGGCGACGGATTTCACGCCCAGACGGCGCGCGGTCCGGATCACGCGGCAGGCGATTTCGCCGCGGTTGGCGATGAGTATCTTCTTGAACATGGATCGCTTACCGCGCCTGTGTCCAGGAAGGTTTGCGCTTTTCGAGGAAGGAGCGGATGCCCTCCTTGCCGTCGTCCGAGGCGCGCGCTGCGGCGATGCGCGCGGCGGTGCCGGCAATCATGTCCTGGTCGATGGGGCCGCGCGCCACGCTGCGGATCAATTCCTTGCTCGCCGCGATCGCGGCCGGGCTCGCCGCAAGCAGGTGGGCGAGCAGCGCGTCCACGCTCGCGTCCAGTTGCGTCGCCGGAACGATGTCGTGGACCAGGCCGATGCGCAAGGCCTCGGCCGCGCTGAAGCGCTCGGCGCTGAGGAAATAGCGCCTTGCCGAACGCTCGCCCATGGCGGCGACCACATAGGGGCTGATGGTTGCCGCAGTAAGGCCGAGTTTGACTTCCGACAGGCAGAACTCGGCCTCGTCGGCTGCAACCGCAATATCGCTGGCCGCGACCAGACCCATGCCTCCGGCAAAGGCCGGACCGTGCACGCGCGCGACGGTCGGCTTTTTCATCATGTAGATCGTGTTCAGCATGGTCGCCAGCCCCATCGCGTCGGCGCGGTTCTCCTCCATGCTGTAGCCGGACATTTTCTTCATCCAGTTCAAATCGGCCCCTGCGCAAAACGCCGGGCCGCGCCCCGCGAGCACCACCGCGCGCACGCCCGGATCCGCGTCTGCGCTTTGGTACGCCCGAGTCAGTTCGGCGATCATGGTTTCATTGAAGGCATTGCGCACCTCCGGACGGTTCATCCAGATCACGCTGACGCCCGTTTGAACGGAGATTTCCAGGTTTTCGTATTTCATGCTTGTCCTTGGGTTAAGCGGCGAAGCGCTTGGCCACTTCTTCCAGCATCACTTCGGTGGCGCCGCCGCCGATGGCGAGCACGCGCGCATCGCGCGTGAGGCGCTCGATCGCGGTTTCGCGCATATAGCCCATGGCGCCGTGGAACTGCTGACAGTCATACATCACTTCGTTCACCAGTTCGCCGGTGAGCGCCTTCAGCATCGATACTTCGCGCACGCATTCGCGGCCCTGCGCGGCGAGCCACGCGCAATGATAAAGGAACTGGCGCGCCGCCTGGTTTTTCGCATCCAGCATGGCCAGGCGCTGGCGTATCGCCTGCTTGTCGAACAACACCCCGCCGAAGGCCTTGCGCTGCATTACGTAATCGAGGGTCAGCCGCAGCGCCTGGGTGGCGTGTCCCACCGCCATGGCCGATAGCGCGATGCGCTCGGTCTGGAAGTTCTTCATCAGGGAGTAGAAACCGCCG
>JAENXP010000014.1 GCA_016649475.1 Burkholderiales bacterium
CGCTGCCGTTCGCCGCTACGCCGAGCAGGCCGCAGGTTCTGAAACGAGCGACATCGCTCGCGCGGTGAAACTGTTCTATGCGGTGCGCGACGGCATCCGCTACGACCCGTTCTCGATGCGTCTCGAACCCGGCATCTACGTCGCAAGCAATGTGCTCGCGGCGAAATCGGCGTATTGCATCCCCAAGGCCATCCTGCTTGCCGCCGCCGCGCGCGCGCTGGGCATCCCCTGCGCCATCGGCCTGTCCGATGTGGTGAATCATCTGACCACGCAGAAGCTCAAGGCGCTGATGGGCGGTACGACCTATTTCATGCATCACGGATACGCGGTGCTGTACCTGGAGGGACAGTGGGTGAAAGCGGCGCCTGCGTTCAATATCGAACTTTGCACCCGTTTCGGTGTGCTGCCGACAGAGTTCGACGGGCGCTCGAACGCGATTTTCCAGCCTTATGACGCGCAGCAGCGGCGCCACATGGAATACGTCAAGGACCACGGCATCTGGTCGGATTTTCCTTTTGAACGGGTAGAGGCGGATTTCCGCGCTTTCTACCCGGTCAGCGCATTTGGCGCCGGCGAACCGGGGGAAAGATTCGAAGACGGCGTGCGCGTGCTCTAGCGCCGGCCGCGGTTCAGAATGCAGCAGCCGCTACCGCCGTTTCCTCCCTTGTCCGAGCAGAAAGACCTGACGCTCAGCGTAGCCCAGGTGATGCTGCAGGGCTTCAACAAGCATTACCGGATTTTCCGCGAAGCCTGCCAGGCGGCCAAGCGTCATTTCGAGACAGGCAACTGGGCCGCAGTGCAGAAGGCGTCGCGCGAACGCATCGATTTCTACGACAAGCGCGTGATGGAGGCGGTCGAGCACATCGAGCGCGGATTTCGCCCGGAATCGCGCGACGACGCCGCCTGGCAGAAGATCAAACTGCACTACATCGGCTTGCTCACCTATCACAAGCAGCCGGAGTGCGCGGAAACCTTCTTCAACTCGGTGTGCTGCAAGATCCTGCATCGGACCTACTTCAACAACAACTTCATTTTCGTGCGCCCGGCAGTGTCGACCGAGCACATCGACGCAGATCCACCGTCGTACCGCTCGTACTACCCGGGAAAATACGGCTTTCGCCCGACCGCGGCGCGCATGCTGCACGACGTCGGCTTGCGCAATCCGTTCAGCGACCTTCGCCGCGACCTGTGTCACGTTCTGCGCATGTGGCGCAGGATGCTGCCGCGGCCGCTGCACCTGGAGGCGAATCATCAGATTCAGATTCTTTCGTCGCTGTTCTACCGCAACAAGGGCGCCTACCTGGTCGGCAAGATGATCAACGGCAATCAGGACTATCCGTTTGTGGTTCCGGTGCTGCACGACCGCGAAGGCAAGCTGTACCTCGACACCGTGCTGCTCGAGCGCCGGCAGCTCGACATATTCTTCAGTACCAACCGCGCATATTTCATGGTGGACATGGAAGTGCCATCCGCGTATGTGCAGTTTCTGCACGGGCTGCTGCCCTACAAACCCCAGTGGGAAATCTACACGCTGATCGGCCTGCAAAAGCACGGCAAGAATCTTTTCTACCGCGATTTTCTCCACCACCTGCGCCATTCCAGCGACGACTTCATCGTTGCGCCCGGCATTCGCGGCCTGGTGATGTCGGTGTTTACGCTGCCTTCCTATCCTTACGTGTTCAAGGTGATCAAGGACGTGATTGCGCCGCCGAAGGACGTCACGCGCAAGCTGGTAAAGGAAAAATACTGGCTGGTAAAGCACCACGACCGCGTCGGGCGCATGGCCGACACGCTCGAATACTCCGACGTCGCTTTTCCGCGGGAGCGTTTTTCGGCGGAACTGCTGGACGAGTTGCGCACGCTGGCTCCCTCGCTGATCGAAGAGGAGGGCGATACCATCGTGATCAAGCACATGTATATCGAGCGGCGCATGGTGCCGCTCAACATTTTCCTCGACAAGGCGGACGAGCAGCAGCGCGACAGCGCAATCGACGAATATGGCGTGGCGATCAAGCAGTTGGCCGCGGCCAACATCTTTGCCGGCGACCTGCTGTTCAAGAATTTCGGCGTGACGCGCTATGGCCGCGTGGTGTTCTACGATTACGACGAAATCGACTACCTGGTCAACTGCAATTTCCGCAAACTGCCGCAGCCGCAAACCGAGGAACAGGAACTCGCCGCCGAGCCCTGGTATTCGGTGGCGCCCAACGATATCTTTCCCGAGGAATTTGCCACCTTCCTGCTGACCGACGAACGGGTGCGAGCGTGTTTCATGCGCCATCACGCCGATTTGCTCGACCCCGCAACGTGGCAGGAGATGCAGCAGCGCATCGCCGCGGAGCAGATGCAGGATGTGTTTCCTTACGCGGAATCGCTGAGATTCCGCAACCTTTTCGGCCGGGGCTGATCGCAAGCGGTTGTGGGAGCCCGCTCCCACAAAATCACTGACGGCCTAATCTTCTTCGCGTGCCCCCTTGTACTGTGACACCAGTTGCTGCTGCATCTGGCCAGGCACTTGCGCGTAGTGGCTGAATTCGATCGAGTACGAGCCTTGCCCGCCCGTGATCGAGCGCAGCCGGTTCTGGAAGTCCACCAGCTCTGCCATCGGCACCTGGCCGCTGGTGCTGATGATGTCTGCAGAGCGTTGCTGCGTGCCGGTGATTTGACCGCGCTTGGAGGCGATTTCGGCGGTCATGTCGCCGACGTAGGCCTCGGGCGCGTCGATGTCGATGTTGACGATCGGCTCGAGCATGATCGGCGCCGCCTTGGAGAACGCGTCGATCACGGCCTTGCGTCCCGCTGAAACGAAGGCAATCTCCTTGGAGTCGACGGCGTGGCTCTTGCCGTCATACACGATGACGCGCAGGTCCTCCACCGGGTAGCCGGCGATCACGCCGGAGTCCAGCGCCATGCGCACGCCCTTCTCCACAGCCGGAATGAACACAGTCGGTATTACGCCGCCCTTTACCTGGTCGACAAACTGGTAGCCCTCGCCGCGCGGCAGCGGCTCGATTCTCAGGAATACCTCGCCGAACTGTCCGGCGCCGCCGGTCTGCTTTTTGTGGCGGCAATGGCCTTCGGCCTTGCGGCTGATGGTTTCGCGGTAGGCAATGCGCGGCGGCTTGGTGTCCAGCTCGAGCTTGTACTGCTGGGACAGTTTCTCCAGCTTGGTGCGCAGGTGCAGTTCACCGAGCGCGCGGATTACCGTTTCGTTGGTTTCGGGATGGCGTTCCATGCGAAAGCACGGGTCTTCCATTTCGAGCTTGTGCAGAACTTCGAACAGCCGCTGCTCGTCGCCCTTTTTCTTGGTTTCGACGGCAAGGCCGTGCATCGGCGCGGGAAATTCCAGCGGACGCAGGTGGATGTGATCCTCGTCGTGGGAGTCGTGCAGGACCGCGTCGAATTCGATTTCATCGACCTTGGAGACCGCGCCGATGTCCCCGGGATACAAGGCATCGGTCTCCACGTATTCCTTGCCCTGCAGCAGGTACAGGTGCGCCACCCTGAACGGCCGCGTGCCGTCGCCGATGAACAGTTGCGTGTCGCGCTTCACCGTGCCCTGGTGCACGCGGAATATGCCGAGCTTGCCTACGTACGGATCGATGACGATCTTGAACACATGTGCAAGCACGTGCTTGGCTGGATCCGGTTCGGCGTGGAATTCCGTTGCATCCGCGCCTTCGCCCCGGAGAAACGGCGGCGGGTTGCCCTCGGTGGGATTGGGTGCGAGTCCTGCGAGTATGTCGAGCAATTCGGCGACGCCCGTATCGTTCTTGGCCGAGACGAAGCACACCGGTATCAGGTGTCCTTCACGCAACGCCTTCTCGAACGGCGCGTGCAGCTGTTCGGGGCTGATTTCGCCCTGTTCGAGGTAGATCGCCATCAGTTCCTCGTCCACCTCCACCACCTGATCGACCAGAGCCGAATGGGCCGACTTGACCGAGGAGAAGTCGGATTCGCCGTCCGGGGTGAAGAAACAGTCGACGATGTCCTTCCCCCCGTGCGCGGGGAGATTGATCGGCAGGCATTCCTTGCCGAATGTCTCCTGAATGTCGGCGAGCAGGACTGGCAGGTCGACGTTGTCCGCATCGATCTTGTTGACCACGATCATGCGGCACAGGCCGCGCGCCTCGGCCCATTTCATCATGCGGCGCGTGGCAAGCTCGATCCCGGTCTGCGCGTTGATGACGATCGCCGCGGTGTCCACCGCCGCCAGCGCCCCTATCGCCTGGCCGGTGAAATCCGGGTAGCCCGGCGTGTCGATAAGGTGGATGTGGCTGTCGTGCCAGGCGAAATTCACCAGCGCGGAATTGAGTGAGTGGCCGTAGGATTTTTCCAGGGGATCGTAGTCGCAGACGGTATTGCCGCGCTCCACGCTGCCCGCGGACTTGATCGCGCCGGCGCGCGCGAGCAACGCCTCCGCCAGGGTGGTTTTACCTGCTGCGCCGTGGCCGACTAGCGCTACGGTGCGGATGGCTTCGGTGGTGTAGGCTGGCATGGAGGTCTCCTCGTATTCGCGATATCGGCTGAATTGTGGTTTTTTTCAGTAATTATTTTAGCACCGCTCGTCGATGACCGCGATCGGCGCACTTGTATTCCGGGCGTTCATTCCGTGTCGTCCAGCGCGCTTTCGAGATGGGCGATATCCCCCCAGCTCTGCAGTTGCCAGGCACCCAGCCGATGGCGGAAGCGATTGACGCCGGCGTTGCGCAACGGGAAGTTGCGCGGCGCGTCCAGCGGCATCGCCGCGGCATGGCGGTAGAGCATCGCGAGCACGCCGCCGTGCGTGACCGTGGCCAGGGTCAGTCCGGCATGAAGCCGGGCGAGCTCGCTGAAACAGGCGACGCTGCGCTCGAATAGTTGGCGCGTGCTTTCGCCCTCCGGGATGGCGTAATCGGGGTCGTGCGAGCAAAAGCGCGCGTACTCCTGCGGATAGCGGCGCCGCACTTCGTCCGGAGTCAGTCCCTGAAATATTCCCATGCGCCGTTCGCGCAGGCGCGGTTCGACCACGATCTCGTGACCGGTGCGCATGGCGATGGCGCTTGCGGTCTGCAGCGCGCGGCCCAGATCGCTCGAGAGCAGCAGGTCGAAGCGTTCCCCGGCCAGGCGCATCCCCAGTGCCTGCGCCTGTGCCATTCCTTCCTCGTTGAGCACGCTGTTGAGGTGTCCCTGGAAACGGCCCTCGCTGTTCCATTCGGTTTCACCGTGGCGGATGGCGATCAGATGCGTGTCGGAGGAGGAGGGCATGGCGGCTTAATGCTTGGCGGTGCCCAGCGCGATCACCGCGCCGACCACGACCAGCGCACCCACGATCTGCCGCGGCTCGACGCTCTGGCCGAGTATGGGCCAGGCGAGAAACAGCACCGCGATCGGTTCGAAATTGAGAGCTGCCGAGTTATTCAGGGCATCCAGGCGCGGCAGCAGCACGAACAAGGCGGTGAAAGCCGTGCCGTAAAAAAGCATCAGCAGTCCGAGCCCCAGCCATCCGCCCGGATTCGAGGGCAGCGCCAGATTGCCCGCCACCACGCCTGCAGCCAGCATCAGCACGGCGACGGTGCTCATGGTAAGCAGGGTGCGCAGCCTGCCGTCCATGTCCTTGAGCCAGCGCGAAGTCAAAAACAGCGCGGTAGCGAACGACACCGCCGCGCTCAGCGCAAAACCGACACCGGCGCCGATCTCCGTCCAGCGCCCGGCGATGTCGCCATGCGCGCCGAAAACGTCGAGCGCGAGCGCCAGCCCGCACAGCGCGACCGGCATCGCGATCAGTGCGCGCCGCGCCGGACGTTCGCTGCCCGCTGCCCAGGATATGAGCGAGAACATCATCGGAAAGGTATTGAAGGCGAGCAGCGCGAGCGCTACCGGGATGCGGGCAACCGCCGAATAGATGCAGTAGCTTTGCACCGCGATGAGCGCGCCGATCGCGACGGCGCGCCAGCGCGTCGCGGCCGGTAGCGCCAGCGGCACGCGGCTGGCGAAGACCAGTATCCCCACGAACAGCGCCGCGCCGATCGAGCGCGCCGCCACCGCCGTGGTGATATTGACGCCGTGATCGATGGCGTAACGGGCGGCGATATGGTTGCTGCCGAACGTGGTTGCAATGACCAGCAGTATCGCAATGCTCAGCCAGCGCGGAAGCGGTTTGCCGTGCAACGCTATTCAACTCCGGAAGAACAGGCGACATGCGGCGTCGCAACGACCGTCCCATGCCAGGAGCGAAGGTGTTGCGCGCTGCGCGCGCCAACCGCGCTTTCTGTACGGATAAAAACCATCCGTACAGAAAACGCGGTTATGGTTACTGCAAACACAGCGCGAGGGTTTATACAAAATTGCGATTTTGCAGTAACGGGAGCCACGATTGAGGTCGCCACGTATGCATGCGTCACGCGACGGTAACCGGAATCTTGAATTCCCTGATTCTCTTTTCCCACTCGGCCGGGCCGGTCTGGTGCACCGAGGCGCCGCTTGAGTCCACGGCCACTGTGACCGGCATGTCCTTCACCTCGAATTCGTAGATTGCCTCCATGCCGAGATCGCCGAACGCAAGCACCTTCGATTTCTTGATCGCCTTGGCAACAAGATACGCGGCGCCGCCGACCGCCATGAGGTAGGCGGCCTTGTGCTTCTTGATCGCTTCTATCGCGACCGGACCGCGTTCGGACTTGCCGATCATGCCGATCAGGCCGGTCTTCGCCAGCATCATGTCCGTGAATTTGTCCATGCGCGTGGAGGTGGTCGGTCCTGCAGGTCCCACCACTTCGTCCCGCACCGGGTCCACCGGACCGACGTAATAGATCACGCGGTTGGTGAAATCCACCGGCAGCTTCTCGCCTTTGCCCAGCATTTCCTGGATGCGCTGATGCGCGGCATCGCGGCCGGTGAGCATTTTTCCCGACAGCAGCACGGTGTCGCCGCGCTTCCACGTGGCTACCTCGGCGGCGGTGAGGGTGTCCAGGTTGACACGCTTGGCGGTGGAGGCCGGCGCCCAGGTCACCTTGGGCCAGTCATCGAGCGCGGGCGGATCGAGCGCGACCGCGCCGGAACCGTCGAGCACGAAATGCGCGTGACGGGTGGCGGCGCAGTTGGGGATCATTGCAATCGGCTTGTTCGCGGCGTGCGTGGGGTAGTCCATGATCTTGACGTCGAGCACCGTGGACAGGCCGCCCAGGCCCTGGGCGCCGATGCCGAGTGCGTTGATTCTGGTAAAAAGCTCGACACGCAATTCCTCCAGCTTGGTTTTCGGCCCGCGCGCGAGCAACTCGTGCATATCGAGCGGCTCCATCAGCACTTCCTTGGCCATCATCATCGCCTTCTCCGCGGTGCCGCCTACGCCGATGCCGATCAGGCCGGGCGGGCACCAGCCCGCGCCCATCGTGGGTACGGTCTTCAGCACCCATTCAACCACGGAGTCCGAGGGATTGAGCATGGCGAATTTCGATTTCGCCTCGGAGCCGCCGCCCTTGGCCGCGACGGTGACTTCGACGGTGTTGCCCGGGACTACCTCCATGTGCACTACCGCCGGCGTGTTGTCCTTGGTGTTCTTGCGCGTGAACAGCGGATCGGCCAGCACCGAGCCGCGCAGAGGATTGTCCGGGTTGGTATAGGCGCGGCGCACGCCCTCGTTCACCGCATCGTTGAGCGAGCCCTTGAACCCTTCCCAGCGTACGTCCATGCCGATCTTGAGGTACACGTTGACGATGCCGGTGTCCTGGCAGATAGGGCGGTGGCCTTCGGCGCACATGCTCGAGTTGGTCAGAATCTGCGCGATCGCATCCTTGGCTGCCGGCGCCTGCTCACGCTCGTAGGCGCGGGCGAGGTGGGCAAGATAGTCCTTGGGATGGTAGTAGCTGATGAACTGCAAGGCATCGGCAACGCTCTGGATCAGGTCTTCCTGTTTGATGGCGGTCATGTTCGTCTCGCTGGATTGAAATGGCATTGCGCGCCCGAAGGGGGGCGGTAGTCGCTGGATCGCCCGATCCAGTGTCGCGAAATGTTACCACCTTTGCCGCGTCCCAATCGGCGTGGGCAGCCGCCGTTTGCGCTAGATCAAACTGCCGGCGCGCCGCGCTTGCGACTTGCGCATAAGCGGGCAAGGCATGATCGAAAATCGCCGCGCCGCCGCACGGGAAGGTTCCGCCATCGTGCGTACGCCGTCGCCGCAGCGGGGACGGGACGCGAAAAGGATGCGGCCTCGGCCACCGGCGCGCGCGGCTTTACAAACAGCCGAATTAGTGTTTTGATTTGCGTGCTGCGGCCCTGGCGTAAGGATGGCGTAAGGCTGATTTTCCATAATCACGATCGTCGCCACGGATGCCACCGCGACTCGCCGCGATCCAATCCTGGTTTATCAAGCAAAAGCATAGAGAGGAGACCGTAGTCATGTCTGCGCAGATCGAATCGGTACTGAACGAAACCCGTGTATTTCCGCCGGCGGAAGCCTTCGTAAAGCAAGCCAACGTATCCGGCATGGCTGCATACCAGGCCTTGTGCAATGAAGCGGAGCGCGATTTCGAGGGATTCTGGGGGCGCCTGGCCAGGGAAAACCTGCTGTGGCACAAGGCGTTCACCAAAGTGCTGGACGAATCCAATGCGCCTTTCTTCAAATGGTTTCACGACGGCGAGTTGAACGCCTCCTATAACTGTCTCGATCGCCACCTGAAAACCCAGGCGGACAAGACCGCCATCATATTCGAGGCGGACGACGGCAAGGTCACGCGCGTCAGTTACAAGGAGCTGTATCACAAGGTGTGCCAGCTCGCGAACGCGCTGAAGGCCCACGGCATCAAGAAAGGCGACCGTGTCCTCATTTACATGCCGATGTCGGTCGAGGTGGTGGTGGCGATGCAGGCCTGCGCGCGCATCGCCGCGACCCACTCGGTGGTGTTCGGCGGCTTTTCGGCGAAGAGCCTGCAGGAACGCATCATCGACGCCGGCGCCACCGAGGTCATCACCGCGGACGGACAGTTCCGCGGCGGCAAGGAGATTCCGCTCAAGCCGGCGGTGGACGAGGCGCTCGCGATGGGCGGCTGCGAGAACGTAAGAAACGTGATCGTCTACAAGCGCAGCGGCACCGCGGTCCCGATGCAGGCGCCGCGCGACAAGTGGTGGCACGACGTCATCCAGGGCCAGGCCGGGGAGTGCGAGCCGACCTGGGTCAATGCCGAGCATCCGCTGTTCATCCTCTACACCTCGGGCTCGACCGGCAAGCCCAAGGGCGTGCAGCACTCCACCGGCGGATACCTGCTGCAGGCGGTCATGACCATGAAGTGGGTGTTCGACTACAAGACTAGCGACGTCTTCTGGTGCACCGCCGACGTCGGCTGGGTGACCGGCCACACCTACATCACCTACGGTCCGCTCGCGGTGGGCGCCACCGAGATCATGTTCGAAGGCATCCCGACCTATCCCGACGCGGGGCGCTTCTGGAATATCATCCAGGACCACAAGGTGAGCGTGTTCTACACCGCGCCGACCGCGATCCGCTCGCTCATCAAGGCGGGCGCGGATCTGCCGAAGAAATACGACCTGAAATCGCTGCGTATCCTGGGTACGGTGGGCGAGCCGATCAACCCGGAAGCCTGGATGTGGTACCACACGGTGGTCGGCGACTCGCGCTGCCCCATCGTGGACACCTGGTGGCAGACCGAGACCGGCGGACACATGATATCCCCGCTGCCCGGCGTAACGCCGACCAAGCCCGGCTCCTGCACTTTCCCGCTGCCGGGAATCATGGCCGCGATCGTGGATGAGACCGGGCAGGAAGTGGAAAAAGGCAAGGGCGGAATCCTGGTGATCAAGCGCCCCTGGCCGGGAATGATCCGCACCATCTGGGGCGACCCGGAGCGCTACAAGAAGAGCTACTACCCCGAAGATTTCCACGGCAAGTATTACCTCGCGGGCGACGGCGCCAGTCGCGACCTGGAGGGCTACTTCCGCATCATGGGCCGCATCGACGACGTGCTCAACGTCTCCGGCCACCGCCTCGGCACCATGGAAATCGAATCGGCGCTGGTGGCGAACACCAAGCTCGTGGCCGAGGCCGCGGTCGTAGGCCGGCCCGACGACATGACCGGCGAGGCGGTGTGCGCCTTCATCGTGCTGAAGGGCCCGCGTCCGACCGGCGCCGAGGCGCACAAGATGGCGCAGGAATTGCGCGACTGGGTGGGCAAGGAAATCGGCCCCATCGCCAAACCCAAGGACATCCGCTTCGGCGACAACCTGCCCAAGACGCGCTCGGGAAAAATCATGCGCCGGCTGTTGCGCTCGATTGCCAAGGGCGAGGAGATTACGCAGGACGTGTCCACCCTGGAGAATCCGGCGATTCTGGAGCAGCTCAAGCAGCCGGTTGCCTAGGCGCTTTCTTCGTCGCTGTCCCTTGCCGGCAGGCTTGTTTCTCCTTGCCTCGCAAGGGCTTATCGCGTAAGCTGCGCACCTCCCAGAAATGCAGCAGGAGAGGTGGCCGAGCGGTTGAAGGCGCACGCCTGGAAAGCGTGTATACGGGTTAAACCGTATCGCGGGTTCGAATCCCGCTCTCTCCGCCAGGTAACTCCCGTGCCGGTCCTGTTTATTTGGCGGAACGGGTGGGCGCTTCGAGAACCCGCTTCGGGTTGGACCAGCGGCGCCCGCAGGACGCCGTTGAATCGGGCACGGGCCGCGACAGGCAGTCGCAGTTGGGCAACATCGGATGTTGAGAGGCGGGATATGGGGATCCGTTTAAAATTCAATCTCGTCCTGGTGGCGGTGGGTGCAACTGGCGTCGGGCTGTTTGCGCTTATTTCCGGACCGTATCTCAGGGAACAGGCGAGAGAAGAGGTTCTCGTGCGCTCGCGCATTATGATGGCAAGCGCGGCAGGAATCCGCAATTACACCTCCGAGGAGATCGCACCGCTTCTCAGCGAGACGAATAAGGGGAAATTCCACCCCCAGGCGGTCTCTTCGTACGCGGCCATGAAAAATTTTTCCGTGCTGCACGCGGAATTTCCGAACTACAGTTACCGCGAAGCCGCGCTCAATCCGACCAACCCCGCGGATCGGGCCACGGAGTCGGAAGTCGATATCATCAGCGATTTCAGGGCCAGTCCCGCCAAGCAGGAACTGGTCTCCGAACGAGAGACGCATTTGGGACGAGTTCTGTACCTGTCGCGCCCCCTCGTTGCCACGGAGAACTGCCTGATATGCCACGACGTCCCCGATCGGGCTCCCCCGGACATGGTCACCAAGTACGGAAGGCAGAATGGCTTCGGCTGGAAGCTCAACGAGGTCATAGGAGCCCAGATTGTCTCCGTCCCGATGGCGGTGCCTCTGGCGAATGCAGCCAGCAGTCTTAATCTGTTCCTGCTTCAGCTGGGCGCGGTGTTCGCCCTTCTCATGGTTCTCATCAACCTGCTGCTCAGATCTTCGATCATCCAGCCGATCCTTCAAATGGCACGAGTCGCAGGCGACGTGAGCATGGGAAAACCAAACGTCGAGGAATACGTGAAAAGCGGATCGGACGAGGTGGCGAGTCTGTCCGCTTCGCTCAATCGAATGAAGCGCAGCCTGGATGAAGCCATGAAGCTTCTCAACGCGAAGCAGAAGTGAAACTGTCCTGAAGAAATACTTCTTTAGCTATTCGCGCAGTGACCAGGCGTTTGCGCTGCGTTTCGCGCACGATCTGAAGGCGCTGGGCGTCGATGCCTGGATCGACCAGCTCGATATCGCCGTCGGGCAGAACTGGGATCGGGCGATCGAGGCCGCCATTCGCAGCTGCGAGGGCTTCATAGTCATCCTCTCGCCCCGTTCCGTCACCTCCGAGAACGTTGCCGACGAAGTGAGCGTGGCGTGCGAGGGCGCCAAGCAAATTATTCCTGTCCTGTACGAGAAATGCGTAGTGCCGATGCGGCTGGCCCGTCTGCAATATATCGACTCGACATCCGACTACCAGGGGGCGTTGCAACGCTGCGCCAGTTGCATTTTGGGTACGCACCTTGGCGCGCGTGTTCCGATCCCGGGCCAAACGGTCGCCGATGCTGTCCCCCAGGCTGCCGGCGCGCAGGAAGGATGGCGCGCGCAGGTTCTTGATGAGGCCGAGCAGAAGCTTGTGGCGTTTGTAGGGCCGGTTGCCGGATTATTGGTGCGGAAGGTTGCGCTTGGTGCGCACAGCGAGGAGGAGTTTTACCGGCAACTGGCCGTAGCCATCCCCCGCGAAGAGGAGCGCCTGACATTCCTCAAGAGCGTGAATGCCGCGTCGGCCGTGCAGCAGCCGGCTTCCTCTTCCGCCAGCAGCTCGGCTCCGGCGATTTTGGGTACGCTGTCTCCGGATTTGATCGACAAGTTGTGCCAGGTCCTGACCGTCTATCTTGGTCCGATCGCCCGGCACGTCCTCATCAGCGAAGCCAGCGAGGTGAACAGCCGCGACGATCTTTATCAGCGTCTGGGTGCTCGCGTTTCGAGCGACAGCGAGCGGGCAGAATTACTCCGGAAGTTTCGGTCGCTCTAGGGCGGTCGCGATCGAGGGGCGCGAAATCCATCCGCAACTTCAACGTGCCCACCGGACGCGTGCCGGGATTTTGAGCCCCGGTGGCTCCGCGGCCTTGCGCCCCATCAGCCTTATATCGACTACGGGCACGTGCCGCGCGCCAGATGAATGACGCGCGAAAGGGTCGTCTGAACCGCGCCTGGCAGCGGCTTGCGCCCTGGCCCGATGCACTGCGCGAGCGCCTGTTTGCATCTCTCAGCCGGCGAGCGTACTACGGCTGGACCATACTCGGGGTCGCTGGCCTGGGCATTTTCGCCAGCGGCCCGGGACAGTCGCACACCTTCAGCGTGTTCGTCGGACCGATCAGCCGCGACCTCGGATTATCGAGCAGCGCGATCGCCACGGCCTACGGCTTGGCCACGCTGGTCGCGGCCTTCTGCCTGCCGGCCATGGGGCGCCTGGTCGATCGCCATGGTCCGCGCCGCATGGCGATAGTCGTGATCGCGCTGCTTGGTCTCGCCTGCATTTTGTTTGGCGCTGCGTCGGGGATGGTCACTCTGGCCCTGGGTTTTGCCGCGCTGCGCTTTTTCGGACAGGGATCAGTGATGATGAACTGCGAGAACCTGGTCGCGCAGTGGTTCAGCCGCAAACGCGGATTCGCCCTGAGTCTGATGGCGCTGGGCTTCGGCGCGTCGATGGCGGTGCATCCGCCGCTGGGACAGTACCTCGTCGCGCAATACGGCTGGCGCACGGCCTGGGTGGTGCTGGGGCTGCTGACCTGGCTGATCATGCTGCCGCCCCTGCTGCTGCTGGTGTACGACAAGCCGGAGGACCGCGGCCTGCATCCCGATGGCGAGGGCGACGAGCAG